>CACXEB010000027.1 GCA_902766515.1 uncultured Eubacteriales bacterium | reverse complement strand
GGCCTGGGCGTGGTGACCGCCGCCGTGGCGCTCTCATTTGTGTCCGGAAAAAAGATCGGCCTGATGCAGCGCAGCACGATGCAGGAATCGATCGCCGCGCCGCAGGTGGGCGGCATCGTGCGGCTGACCAGGTTCATTGTATGCACGTCCTTCCTGATCGAGCTGATCGGCGCTGCGCTGCTGTATCCGTTTTTTATCGCGGAGTTCGGCTGGCTGAAGGGGGCATGGTACGCGCTGTTCCATGCGATCTCGGGGTTCTGCAACGCGGGCTTTGACCTGATGGGGTTCCGGGAGCCGTTTACCTCCCTGACCGGCTACGCGCAGCACTGGGGCGTCAACCTGGTGCTGATCCTGCTGATCACGGTGGGCGGCATCGGCTTTCTTGTCTGGAACGACGTGAAGGAGCACAAGCTGAAGTTCCGGCACTACCGCCTGCAGAGCAAAATCGTCCTGGTCACCTCCGCGGTCCTGGTGCTGCTGCCCTTCCTGTGGCTGGTGGCGTTTGAAATGCGCGGCCTGACGGCGGGCCAGCGCATCCTTCCGGCGCTGTTCCAGTCCGTGACGCTGCGCACCGCCGGGTTCAATACGATCGATCTGGCGGAGGTCAGCCCCGCCGGGCAGGCGATCATGATCTTCTGGATGCTGGTCGGCGGCTCGCCCGGGTCCACGGCCGGCGGCATGAAGACGACCACGGCGGCGGTGCTGATCCTGACGGCGTACGCCGTAATCAGACGAAAAGAGCAGCCCGAATGCATGGGCCGCCGGATGGGAAGCGACACGGTGATGCACGCCGTGTGTATCCTGGTCATGTACAACGTCCTGTTTTTCGTCTCCGGGATGATCATCAGCCAGGTCGAAGGCCTGCCGCTCGGGATCTGCCTGTTCGAAACGGCTTCCGCGATCGGGACGGTCGGCGTCACCCTGGGGATCACGAGCAAGCTCAGCCTGCTTTCCCGGGGTATCCTGATCGTGCTCATGTTCCTGGGCCGCGTGGGCGGGCTGACGCTGATCTATGCCGCCCAGTCCGTGCATGCCGACGCGCAGAGCACGCTGCCGCTGGAAAAGATCACTGTGGGTTAATACATCAGAAATGAGGTTGAAGGAATGAAATCGATACTGATTGTCGGCGTGGGCCGCTTTGGACAGAAAATGATCGAGAAGCTCAACGAGCTGGACTACGAAGTGATGGCGATCGACCGGGACGAAAGCCGCATCAACGAGGTGCTCCCGCTGGTCACGGACGCGCAGATCGGCGACGCGACGAACGAGGCTTTCCTGAAGACGATCGGCGTTTCCGACTACGACGTCTGCTTTGTGACCATCAGCGCGGACTTCCAGAGCTCGCTGGTCGCGTCGTCGCTCCTCAAGGACCTGGGCGCGAAGCAGGTCATTTCGCGGGCGGCCAGTGACCTGCACAAGAAATTCCTGCTCCGCAACGGCGCGGATGACGTTTTCTTCCCGGCCAAGCAGGCGGCGGACTGGGCGGTGATGCGCTACGCGGCGGACCATGTGCTGGACTATATCATGCTGGACAGCGAATACGCGATCTATGACCTGACCGTGCCGGAGGAATGGGACGGAAAAACGGTCGGCACGCTGGATATCCGTAGGAAATACAACCTGAATATCCTGGCGATCCGCAACGCCGGTCTGTCGGACATGAATGTGAACAGCGAAACGCTTCTGCGGGTCAGCGAGACGATCCTGGTGCTCGGAAAGTGGAAGGACGTACAAAAGTGCTTCAGGATATGATCTCCTGAAGCACTGCTTTGCCGCCGGGAGGGCGGCTATTCCGTTTTTTCGATGATCAGCGGGGACGATCCGTCCTCCAATGCATTGCAGGCGTCCAGGTGCAGGTGGCTCCCGGGCGCCTCTTTTGCGAGCGCGGCCAGGTGACCGGCCAGCGACAGCAGCCCTTCCCGGTTGGCGGAGATGACAGCCCCGTCCGGGTTCGTCCGGACGCTGACGCTGAAGCCGTCCACCCAGTCCAGCCGCAGGCCCCTGCGGGCAATATCCGCCCGGATGACCTCCCAGATGCATCCGGCGGCGAATTCCGACCCGGCCGGCGAGGCGTGTGCGCCATCCTCCGCGTACAGCTCCAGGCCGGGCCTGCTTTTTGCGTACGCCCACCAGGTTTCGCCGACGGGGGCGCGCAGCGCGCGGATCTCTTCGGCGACGCGCTTGTGCGCTTCCACCATTTCCCGCTGCGCTTCCGGCTCGGCCTTCCGGGACCAGCATTCGTAGATGACGGGGGTGCTCCCCGCTTCCCGGATCCACCGGCCCAGCGCGGCGGCGGCCTCCCGAAACTTTTCCTCCGGCCCGAACGGGTGGGCATGTTCCTGGAGCACCACGTAGTCGTAGCCGCCGTGCAGGATATTGAAGCGCACGTCCGGCTCCCGGACATGCTGCTCCAGATACCAGCCGCCGTGGGCGATCATGGTGACCCGGCAGTCAAAGCCGTCATCGCCTGCGCGCTGCCGCACCAGGAGGGGAACGTCATTGACAAAGGTGTGGCTGTTGCCGATAAAGAGGATGGCCAGGGGCCTTTTCGCAGCCATGGCGCGCCTCACAGGAACTGCACCGTGTCGGCCAGCGGCTTGCGGCTCAGGTGGTTCGGCAGCGGGCCTGCGCCTTCCGCCGCATAGCCGAGGTCCATGACCATCAGCACTTCCTCATTCTCCGGCAGTCCGAGGGCTTCAGCTGTTTTTGCGGGATCGAGGAAATTGATCCAGCAGCTGTCGACGCCTTCGTCCGCGGCAGCCAGGATCATGTGCGTGGCCACGATGGTCGCGTCCTCCACGCCGGAATCGCGCAGGCCGCCGGGATAGGTGAATACGCTGTTCCTGTCAAAAGCGACCGCCAGGACGGTTGGCGCGCCGTACCTGCAGGGCGTGACTGCGTCGATCTTTGCCAGCGTTTCCGGGGACTGCAGCACATAGATGCGCTGCTCCTGGAGGTTTTTCGCCGTAGGCGCCAGCCGGCCGGCTTCCAGGATCGCGTTCAGCTTTTCCGGCTCCACCTGCCGGCCGCTGAACTTCTTGCAGGAGTAACGGGCTTTGACAACTTCCCTGAATTCCATGGCATGTACCTTCCTTTCTGTCGGGGGCGGTTGAAGAGATTCAGCAACGTATCATTCTTGCAAAATGGAAATCCCCACAAACGCAGCGTTTGCGGGGATTTTGGCGGAGAAGCCGGGATTTGAACCCGGGCGCCCTTTAACAGGCCTACTCCCTTAGCAGGGGAGCCCCTTCGGCCACTTGGG
>CACXEB010000026.1 GCA_902766515.1 uncultured Eubacteriales bacterium | reverse complement strand
GGCATCCACCGCTTTTTTGTCGGCCGCGGCGCCCGCATCCGCTATGTGGAAAAGCACTACGGCTCCGGCACCGGCAAGGGGAAGCGCATCCTGAACCCCGTAACGGAGGTCTACCAGGAAGCGGACAGCTCCGTCGAGATGGAAATGGTCCAGATCAAGGGTGTCGACGATACCACCCGGACCACCAAAGCCGAGCTACAGGAAAGGGCCCGCCTGGTCGTCCGGGAACGCCTGATGACCCACGGCGAGCAGAACGCCGTCAGCGTCTATATCGTCAGCCTGAACGGCGAGGGCGCCAGCGCGGATGTGGTCTCCCGGTCCGTTGCCCGGGAGCACTCCTACCAGAAATTTGACGCGAAGCTGGTCGGCAACGCCGCCTGCAACGGGCATACCGAATGCGATTCCATTATCATGGACCACGGCCGCATCCTCGCCGTCCCGGGCCTCGAGGCCAACAACGTGGACGCCGCCCTCGTGCATGAAGCAGCCATCGGCAAGATCGCCGGTGACCAGATCATCAAGCTCATGACCCTGGGCCTGACGGAACAGGAAGCCGAGGAGCAGATCGTCAACGGCTTCCTGAAATAAATACCCGTCAATAGAAGGTTTTCCGCTCTTCCGACAGTGACGTCTCCGGGCCATGGCCCGGACAGACCCGAAGATCCCCCGGCAGCGATTTCAGCCGCCGGAGGGATTTTTTCATCTGTTCGGGGCTGCCGCCCGGGAAATCCGTCCGGCCGTACGAATGGAAGAACATCGTATCCCCGGTGAACAGCACATCCCCGATCCGATAGGTCACGCTGCCCGGCGTATGGCCCGGCGTATGCAGCACGGAAATCTCCAGGCCCGCGATGCGCAGGGTGTCGCCCTCCCCCACCGGTTCCGCAGCGGTCGGCCGCGCCGCGGTATCGCCGACCATCATGGCGAGGCTCCTGACCGGATCGCTGAGCATTCCCTGATCGTCGGGATGGATGTATACCGGAACGCCCTGAAACATGCCAAGCGCGCCCGTATGGTCAAAATGGCCGTGGGTCAGCAGCACGGCAGCCACGGGCCGTCCGCGCAGGCCGGCCCGGATGCGCTCCGGCTCACCCGCGGGATCGATCACCAGGACGGCCGGGTCCGTTTCCGCGCCGACCAGGTACGTGTTTGTTTCCAGCGGTCCCAGCACCAACGTTTCAATACGCATGATCCTGATCCATTCCTTTCTGCAGCTTTTCAGCCAGCCGCCCCGCCGCGATATCCTCCCACTCGATCACCTGGATCCCCAGCTCGTTGGCTCGTTTCAGCATCAGGCGCCGGCTGCGCGTCGCGCCCGCGGACGTGACGATGGCGGCGTGGGATCCCTTGCCGCCGAACCGGTCCCGCAGGATCGCCAGCTCGTTGAGGGCCTCCGTCCTGATCTCGCAGGTTTTGCAGCTGATAAACAGCGGCGTCACGCCGCGGACGCACATGACGTCGATCTCGTTGGTGACAGCCTGAGCGGCGCTGTCGGCGCTCCGCCAATTCACGACCGCGCTCAGCACACAGTCGTCGAACCCGCCGCCGTTCACACAGGCACGGTAGACCTCCAGCTCCAGCGCGGATCCCATGTCCCGCAGCCAGAAGCGGACAAGGTCGTCCGGGAAGCGGAAACTCAGGTCCGTATCCCCGGTGCGCAGCTCCTCGATCAGGCCCTGGGCCTCCAGATCCCGGAACATCGCTTCGTCCGCCGTCACCAGCCGGTTATTGGCCTTCACCTGCCGTTCTCCCCCGGCGGAAAGCGTCTCATCGTCCGCCCGGGAGATCTTCTGGATGAACGCCACCTGGTCGTTCCAGACCCGCCGGTACCGGCCGTAGACCTCGAACAGCCGTTCCATCTGCCGCATATGCCCGCGCAGCTGCCGGTTGTCCTCCCGCCCCTGCAGCAGGTCGCCGCCTGCCATCATCAGGCAGGCGCGGGCGTCCAGCCGGACATTGCACGGCAGGCTGCGCGCAAACGGGGCGTTCCGGATCTCGTAAAAGGTATTCCTGCCCCGGCTGTAGGTAAAGACCGGCGTATCGCCGGACACCGCCCCCGCGGCGAACAGCGCGGCGTCCGTGCCGCCGGAGATATCGATCGCGCAGTCCTCATGCGTCTCCAGCACCTGCCGGATCTTGCCTTCGACCCGGACCGCGTCCAGCAGGCTGACCGGCACATAGCTCAGCTTTGTCCGGCAGTGCCGCAGGCGGAAATAATCCCGCATGGAAGCGCGGAGGACCTTGTCCTGCGCCACGCTGTCCGGACAGATAAAGACCGTCTCCTCGGGCGCGAATACCTCCGTCGCGAGGACGTTGTCAAGCGGACGGTCATCATAAAGCTCAATCAGGGTTTTCATGGGGGCGCCTCCTGTGCTTCCGATGCGTGAACGTTATATGCCGCAGCCATCGTAACACATAAACACCGGCATTTCAATAGCGGTCTGACAGATACATGCAAAAGAATCAGGCCGGCACGGCCGTGGGTTCCCACACGCCGCGCCGGCCCTGCACATCGGTCTAAACCGGTTTATTCCGCCTGGTAATAGAACCCGTCTGCGGGCAGGCTGCCGCCGAACTGGCTCAGATCCACCGCGGCGGTCCGTTCCACCTGCTCGCGGGCGTCCGCGGCTGCCAGGTACCGGATCGCGCAGCGCGGAATGGCCTTTTCAGCCACTTTGACGTTCGGCAGCAGCTCCAGCTGCACAGCGGCTTCGGCCACCCTGGCCGGATCGCTTCCGCACAGGGCGACGGCCTCCTCCGCCTGGGCCAGGAAAGCGCTGACCGCTTCCGGATGTTCCTCTATCGTCGCTTCCCGGACGAAAAGGCCCGCCTGGGCATACCCTTCAAAGCCCGTCGCCGCCTGGTACAGGTCATTCAGGGCATAGGCGGTGATTTTGTCGTTCTTCATGGACGCGGCCGTCAGCGCCGGTTCCGCCGTCAGCACGATCGCCTGGTCGTCCGACAGCAGGAGGCTCTGGGTGTTGGCCGCGCCGGCCAGATAGCTGACCTTTGCGGGCGTGATGCCGTTCTCGCTGAGCGCGAACAACGCCACGGACGCGTTGATGGTGTTCTCCCCGAACAGGGTGACTTCCGCGCCGTTCAGATCGGACAGCTGGAAACCTTCCCGCCGGGAGGCGAAGTACAGGTTGCCCCAGGTGACGACAGCCGCCAGCCTGTAGGTGGACTTGCCGGCCTTGAAAAGCCTGGCGCCCGCGTTGACCGGCGCGATGATGAAGTCCGCCTGCGCGGCCGCAAACTCGGCAGCGATCGTGTCGGCGGCGACATACGTATAGTTGTCCGGCGCCTGCGCCGCCAGCACGGCCAGCGCCAGCCCGGGCGCGCCGTTGGGGGAGCTCACCTTCACAGGATAGGCCGATTCACCCGCGGCCAGCGACATCAGCAGCAGGACGCCCAGCAATACAGCAGCAACTTTTTTCATAAGAGTCTCCTTTTCTCAGCAGTTTGCTGATTCTTTGCGGTCATACAGGAACGCTTCCAGTTTTTCCGGGTCCGGGACGCGGATCTGCCGCTTTTCCGGGCAGATCAGCCCGCGCTGCTTCAGCTCGCCCAATTCCCGGTAGACCGCGGCGCGGCTCACCGACAGGCGGCTGGCCAGGTCATCCTTCGCCCCGTGCAGGGCGACGCAGTTGTCCGCATCGCGGTGGCACAGCAGGTAGGCGATCAGCCGGGTCCGGCATGACTGGGCCGTCAGGATCGAGATCTGGCTGAGCAGGAAGCGCAGCTTCCGGTTGCACAGCGCGTAATACCGTTCCGCGAACGCGGCGTCCGTCATGAGCAGGGACCGGATCAGCGATTTCCGGATGAAAACCGCCTCGCAGGCGCCCTTGGCTTCCACGCGCGTCAGCATGGCCTCGCCTTCCGTCAGGTACGCGATCCCGAAGCAGTCGCCGTGGCGGATGGTATTGAGAAGCGTCCAGGTCCCATCCGAGGCCGGGCACCAGATATCCGCCAGTCCCCGGACGATCACGCCGACGCTCCGCTGGTCATCGGCATACTCGCTCAGCCGCTGCCCATCCGTGAAGCGCATGGTCCACGCATCCGGAAGCAGGCCGGCAAACAGCGTCGAATCCTGAAAAGTCCGCATCACATCCGGCGTCATGCAACCCTCCGTCAAAAAAGCTGCCCGCGGTCAGTGCTCCTGTACCGCACGCAGCCATTGTAGTCCTTGCGGACGTTTCTGTCAAGTTTTTTCCAGGATGAGAATTTTTATGATTCAAGCGGGTAAAGCTGGATCATATTGCCGCCGTCCACGGTCAGCTCCGCACCGGTCGTGTTCCGGGCGCAGGCCGCGAAATACCAGACGGCGTCCGCGATGTCCGCGAACTCGGCGATATCGCCGAGCGGGGTGCAGTTGGACGGCGCCTCCTGGCAGTGATTCAGGTTGCGCTGCCACCGGTCCGTCTTGATCATGCCGGGCAGAACGGCGTTGACGCGGATATTGTATTTGCCCAGGTCCAGCGCCAGCGCGCGCATCATGCCCAGCTGGCCCGCCTTGGAAGCGGAGTACGCGACGCGGTCCGGGATCGCCCGGTACGCCGTGTTGGAATTGATCAGTACAACGGACCCGCCCCCGCGGTCCTTCATCCGCAGCGCGGCCCGTTCGATCAGGCAGTAGTTGGCGACGATATTGGTCTGGATCACATTGATGAAATCCTCGACCGGCGTATGGAACACCTGCTGGCCGATCCCCAGGTTGGCCGCGTTCAGCACCAGGCAGTCGACCGCCGTTTCCCGGCTGTCAAGAGACGCAAAGAGCGTATCCATCGCCTGCTCGTTGATCCGGTTGTCCGGCAGCACGGGCTGCAGCGGGAAGCCCTGTACCCGGACCGAAGGATTGACCGCCCGGATCCGGTCCAGCGCCGCCGGCAGAGCGTCCTCCCGACGGCTGGTGATCACCACATCACAGCCCTCGCGCGCGAATTTCAGGGCAATCCCCAGCCCCGTGTTGACCGTGGCGCCGGTAATCAATGCTGTACTCATCGCTGCTCCTCAGAAGTAAAACGCGGTCTCGGGCGGACGGATATCCGTCAGCGCGCCCGTATAATGCCGCAGGGTATGGACGCTGTAGGGATGGCGGAGGCAGGCTGCCTCGTCGATTTCAATGCCCAGCCCCGGCTTGTCCGGTATGGTGATATACCCGTCGCTGTATACCAGCTGTTCGTCACAGACCTCGCTGCGCCAGGTCACGTCGCTGTACATGATCTCGAGGATGCGGAAGTTCGGGCAGCACGCGGCCAGCTGCAGCGCGGCGGCGTTCGCCACCGGGCCGGACGGATTGTGCGGGGCAAACGGGATGTAGTAGGTATCGGCGACGGCAGCGATCTTTTTCAGCTCCATGATGCCGCCGGCGTGGCTGATATCCGGCTGGACATAGTCCGCCGCCCGCGTTTCAAAGAGGTCCTTGAACGCCCGCAGGGTGTAGAGGCGCTCGCCCGCCGAGATCGCCACCGGCGACTTGTCGTGCACGGCCTTCAGTGCCTCCAGGTTGTCCGGCGGCACCGGCTCCTCAAACCAGAGGGGATGGAAGGGCTCCAGTGCCCGGGCGATTTGGACGGCCGCCGGCACGTCGAAGCGGCCGTGGCCTTCGATCAGCAGGTCGACGCCGTCCCCCACCGCTTCCCGCACGGCGGCCACGCACCGGAGCGCCGTGTCCATTTCCTGCGGGGTGATCTCCAGGTAGGCTTTGCCGAACGGATCCCACTTCATCGCCGTCACGCCGCGCCGGACGGCCGCACGCGCCTTCTCGCCGAATTCCTCCGGGGTCTTCGCGCCGGCAAACCAGCCGTTGACATAGATCCGCACGCGGTCGTTCGCCCTGCCGCCCAGCAGCTGGTAGACCGGCACCCCCAGCGATTTGCCCAGGATATCCCACAGGGCCATCTCCACGGCGGACAGCGCGCTCATCAGCACCGCCCCGCCCCGCCAGTAGGCGTCCCGGTAGATATCGTGGTAATGCCTTTCGATCGTCAGGGGATTCTTTCCGACCAGGTATTCCCGGATATGCTCCACCGCGCCGATCAGCGCTTTCTCCTTGTATTCCAGCGTCGCCTCGCCGACGCCGTCGATTCCTTCATCCGTATAGACCTTGACGAACATCCAGTTCGTCCGGTAGCAGTCCACGGCGAAGACTCTGACATCCGTGACCTTCATCGCAACCTCCGGCTGACGCTCATTCCCCGGGCAGGACGATCTCTCTGTAGACCGTGGGAATGACCTTGTTCGGGCATGCCATTTCGCGCGGATCCAGCGCGTCGAACATGCCAAAGTGGACCGGGACGGCCCAGCGCGCCCCGCATTCGATGGCAAACCGGGCCGCGTCTGCCATGTTCATGTTGTTGCCCGCCCCGTTGACGGGCAGGAAAACCGCGTCGATGCGCCCGGTCAGCTGCCTGAGCACGGCGGTATTGTACAGCGTATCCCCGGTCACGTAATAGCGCCGGTCCGCCGCCAGGTCGTGAATGATCACACCGATCGCGTACGGATCGCTGTGCGCTGCCCGGACCGCGGTCAGGCGGACGCCGCCCTCCGTCCATTCGGTTTCAGGGCTGAACAGGACGTAGTTGTGTCCGCCGCCCTCCAGCCCGGGCCTTCTGCCAGACCGACAGCGGGGAGAGCACGGTCATGCGCTTTTCCGTCCGCCGCAGGAAGACCGGCGCCGTCTCCGGATCGTAATGGTCCGGATGGTCATGGGTGAACACCATGATGTCCGGACTGCAGGACCAGAACCGCCCGTCCATCGGGACGCGCCGGGTGTTCTGCGGCTCCGACTTCGCGACCGAGTCAGAGAAGTACGGATCGATCATGATCTGCAGGCCGTTCAGCTCCATGAGCAGCCCCGCCTGCCCCAGCCACGTTATGCGCATGGTTCCGTCTCTTTCCCGGAAAACAGGACCGCCAGCGGACAATCCGTCAGCGGCAGATGCTTCAGGCGGACGCCGCCATGGCCCAGGTCCTCCGACATTCCCTCCGGCAGTTGGTACAGCGTGCCGTCCCGCAGGTCGCACAGGCGCAGCCGGTCCGACGGCGCGCCGTACACCGCCAGGCTGCAGGTCCCCTCGTAGGTTTCGGTCAGCAGGTCCACAGCGTTCCAGTACGCCAGCATCACGCTGCCGTCCTCCAGCCGGAAGGGACAGACGCGCAGGGAATCCCCCGCAAAATCCATCCCGTTGACACGGACGGAGGACAGCCGCTCCGGGACGTATGCCAGGCTGCAGGGCCGGGCGTTTCCCCGCATCAGCGCCGCCAGCGCCTGCAGGGCCGCGTAGGCAGGCTTGGGCGTGTATTCGCCGGTCGCGCGCCCTTCTTCGTCAAACGAAGCGCTGAGCACGCCGAAGTACCCGTAGTCCAGGTAACTGGCCACCTGCCCCGTGCGGCCGTTCAGCGCTTCGATCATGTCCATCGTGGAGAAATAGGACGTAAAGGCCACTTCGGTCTCCAGGTCGGTGATCATGCTGCGCAGCAGCCATTTGACCTGTTTTTCCGGCGTCCACGCAAACCCGCGCATGGCCCCGTGGCCGTCGCTGCGCGACTGCGCGCCGGATTCGCCCTGGATCAGCCGGATGCGGGGGTTGTATCCGTGCGCCAGCCGGCCCAGCGCTTCGATCTGCGCGGCGCGGACCCGGTCGTCCGGCGAATAGATATGGAACGACACATAGTCGATTTCCTCCGCCAGGCCCGCGGCCAGCGCGCCGTTGGCGTAGGAAAGATTGCCGGTCCGGCTCAGCGTCAGGGCGGCCACCTCGCTGCCGGGATCCGCCTGACGGATCGCACGCGCGGTGTCCCGCGCAAAGCGGCCATACTCAGCCGCGTTCCGCTGCCAGTCGGTCTCCTCCGGCGTTTCGCCGTCCCGGTGCTTCCAGGAATAGCCCAGATCCGGCTCGTTCCAGATCTCATACAGGCGGATACGGCCCCTGAAATGCCGGACGGTAGCGTCCACATACCTGAGCCACGCACCCCTCTGGCGCTCGTCGGCGATCGGCGGGCAGCCGACCGCCCCAAAGGTCAGGCGGGCGTGATCCGTGTACAGCGGATTGCCGTAGCAAAGGCAGAGCCAGGGCTCCATGCCATCCGCCGCCAGACGGTCGACGATGCTGTCCAGCCACGCAAAGTCATAGACGCCCTCCTGCCGTTCGGTCTTCATCCAGCCCGACTGCAGGCGCACCTTCTTGACTCCGATGGCAGCCAGCGGGCCATAGGCCTTCTCCGGATCAAAGACATCGCGGTCAAGCTTTTCGAACCCGATGCCCAGCCTGGACGCGGGGATTTCCCGGGCGGACAGGGTCTTCAGCCTGCCCGCGGGAATCAGTCGTTCCACAGCGCTCACCTCCGTTGATGCGGTTCCGGGGTCCGGCCGCCGATCAGGCCTCCCTGAAGAAGGTCCGGAGCACCCAGTTGACGATCCATTCCTGGCTGGCATGGAATTCCACGTGACCGTCCGTGCCGATCGAATACGTCCCCTCCAGCATCTCCAGCGGCAGAATCTCGTACTTGGCGGCCTTGAAAGCCTCGTTGATCAGCTGGCCGCGGGTGATGTTGGTCGTCAGGCTGTCGCCCAGCCGGTCATACAGCTGGTTGACAAACTCCGAATCACTGCTGCCGAGGCGCTGCAGAAGCACCTTCTGCGCCGCGTCCATATAGCAGCGCTGGCGGGCCATACGGCTGACGTTGGTCCCGTCCCCGACGCTCATCCGGCTGTGGACCAGGGCATAGGCCTGGTCGCCGTTCAGCTTGATCGTCGCGCCCTTGACAAAGGCCGGATCGATGTCCGTGTAATCCTCCGGTATCGTCACGGTCACGCCGCCCAGCAGGTCATTGAGCACCGGCATCGCGCTCATGTTCATCGAATAGAACTGCTTCAGCTCAATGCCTTCCAGCAGGTTGTGGACCGCCAGGATGGTATACTCACCGTTCTCCAGCTGGTCCGCGCCGTAGGCGTGCGCAAGGCAGATCTGGGTGGTGCGAGTGCCGACCTGCTTGCCCAGGACGCCCAGGGTCACGATTTCGGCCATGGTGTCGCGGTCGATCTGGAGCATGCTCACCCGCTTGTCCGACGAGTCGATCACGATCAGCAACAGGTAGTCCGCCTGGCCGCCCGAACGGTAGCCCTTCTGCACGGGGGACATGTCCGTCCGGTCGATGCCCATCAGCAGGATCGGCGTCAGGCCGGTCCGCTCGACATAGGTCTTGCCGTTGTAGGTTTTCCGTTCCAGCATGAAGCTGCTGTTCGGCTGCTGGAGCGCTTCGTCCTCCGGCTCCCGGTCCCCGGTCAGCCATGCGAGCACCAGCGCGCCCGTCAGCAGCACAGCCAGCCCCGCGATCAGGAACAGCAGTTTCCGTCCGTGATGTCCGTTTAATCTTGCCATAGCTTCCTCCCGTTACGGAGTGATCGTCCGTCCGTGTTCGTCAGGTATACCGCTGAAGCGGTAGAAGAAGGTATTGATGATGTCGCACCATTCCCGGGCATTCCTGACCTGCCGCTCCATGCGCCGGACCGCTTCGCTGAAGTCCGGCTCCGGCAGGGGCAGCGCCCGCAGGGTTTCGAGCATCCTCTCCGCCGCGGCCAGCCCTTCGAAGTGATCGTCATAGATCCGCTGGATCACCGTGCGCCCGTCCCGCATCCGGTCGTCATAGCGCATCCTGTGGAAAAACAGGAGCAGCTTGTCCGGGCATGCCGCGGGATCCTCGTACTGTGCGCGGATCGCTTCAGGATACTGGGCGGTATAGCCGGTGCCGGCCGCCGTGCGGTCAATGCCCACGGCATTGCGGTCCGCGCGGTGGTAGGTCCCCCAGGCGTCATACTCATATCCGTCCGGGTTGGGGCCGTAGTGCGTGTGCGGCGTCACCATCCAGTTCAGGCCCAGCGGCGCGGTATAGAGCTCATAGACCGACCGGCTGTTCATCAGCATATCGCACAGCGTCCGGCGGCCGTCCTCCGGCAGGTCATAGGTCAGGCGCACCCATTCCTCCGTCACCCGCGCCGCGTCCATCGTCGGCTGCCAGGCGAGCATGCCGTAGGCATACAGGTTGAGCGCCGCGAACGGATGCCCGGTCCAGAACGGGCTGTCGCCCAGGTTGCTGACCGCCGCGATCGCCGACACATTTTCCGGCGGCAGCTGCTCAAACAGCTCCTGCCACATGGACGGCATGGCATAGAGATCCACCTGCTGGCCGGTGTATTCCTGCGCCAGCTGCAGTTCCATCGCCTTATGTGTATGCGCCATGCCATACAGCAGCGGCGAAACCGGCTCCCGGACCTGGAAGTCAAAGGGACCGTGCTTGATCTGCAGGATGACGTTATCGTCAAACTGCCCGTCCAGCGGCTGGTACAGGTCGTACGCCGCGCAGGGGCGGTCCGTCTTCACATCCCGCCAGTCCTGCATGCAGTTGTATACGAACGCGCGCCAGACCACCTTGCCGCCGAATGGCGCCACGGCCCGGGCCAGCATGTTGGCCCCCTCCGCGTGGGTGCGTCCGTAGGCGTTCGGGCCGGGCCGGTGCTCGCTGTCCGCTTTGACCAGGAAGCCGGCAAAATCGGGAATGGCCTGCCACACCTTTTCGGCGGCCGCGCGCCAGAAGGCCGCCACGCCGCGGTCCAGCGGGTCCGCCGTCGGCAGCCCCTGCTGCAGCGGCAGGCTGAAGTCCACCGACAGCATCAGCCGGACGCCGAAGGGGCGCAGCAGCGCCGCCATGCGCGCCGCGTCCGGCAGCATATCCAGGAGCAGCCGCTGCGCCGGCGCGTGCACGTTCACATTGTTGATGCACAGCACGTTGATATGGGCGCTGGCCAGCAGCCGGCCCAGGAAGCGCAGCCGGTCCTCGCTGTATGTCAGGCGGTCCTGCGCAAACCAGAGCGATGATCCCGCATAGCCCCGCTCAATGAAGCCGTTCATGTTGTCCCAGCAGTTGAGCATCCGGAGGGAATAGCAGGGGGACTGGATGCCTTCGGGCAGCGCGGATTCCAGCCGGATTGCCCGGATCAGGTCATAAGCCCCGTACAGCAGGCCCGCAGGCCCGCCTTCGATATGATAGCCGTCCTCCCCGCGGGAAAGGCGGTAGCTTTCGCCCAGTTCCTCCCGCGGATGTAGCGTACAGCGCGCGCCGCGCGGCCCCAGGAAAGCCTCCAGCTCCGCCCCGGCCGTCTCTTCACAGGTCCCGCCTGCCGGCAGCGTTTCGGCCAACGGTTTGAGCCAGAGCCTGTCAAACCCATCCATGATACGTATCCTCCCTGAAAGATCTGTATTGATCGGTGATCGCCAAAGCCCGGCCTCACTCCGCGAAGGAGAAGGATTCCAGGTCAAAATGGCTGCCCGGCAGGAAAATCAGGTTTACCTGGCAGACCCCGCCGGGGCACCTGACCGGAAAGCTCTGTACCGACGTTTCCGCTTCATGCCGGAACCGGACCGTCTGCGTCTCCGTTTCCCCCTGTGCGCCGGTGATGCGCACCACGATGGGGACCTCCGGATGGTCGGTCGCACCGCGCAGCCGCAGCCGGACCGTACGGCGCTGCCCGAAGTCCATATGCCGGTATCCCAGCGTCACGTTGTTGCCGATGTCGCGGACGGCACGCCCGTCTATCGTGTACTGGTCGCCGTATATCTCGTCCGCGTCCGCGCCGTCCGTGGTCCGGAACGCGCGGGACTGCCGTTCAAAGCGGATGCCCTTCAGGTGCACCTTGTCCACCGCGGTCAGGAACAGCCTCTGGCGGCCGCGCAGGATGACCGGCAGCCGGTAGGTCTCCGGCTGGTAGGTGTTCCAGATGCTCGGCTTCTGGTACCGGCAGGTCATGATCTGCCGGCCCCCTTCCTCCGGCGGCCCGTCCCACAGGATGATGTCGTGCGGATTGCCGTCCAGTGCGAAGATGGGCAGCTCCAGCCGGTCCGAGCCCACCGGCCCGAAATCGACCGCGGAGAATCCGATGCCGCTGAAGCCCTCCCGGGCGAAGGCGATGCCCCGCTCGTTGCCGGTCGAGATCTCGCCGATTCTCGTATCCGCCAGCGACGCGGAGATCAGGTCGTAGGGATCCAGGACCAGGCTGCCGAAGCCCTCCGCGTCAATGGGATAGACGGACAGCACATCGGTGTGGTCTTCCCCGTTGTCCGCAGCGGCCCGGAGGTAGAACCGCCCGTCCGCGTCCGCCGTGACGCGGATCACCTGCCCTTCCGGCTGTTCGATCCGGGCGCCGGGATAATCCACGCCCTGCGCCGTCGTGACGCGCAGCCGGACCGCTTCCGGCGGCGCGGGCGGTTCCGTCCGCCAGCGGAAACAGACCGAAGGATGCTCCGGCGTCAGGCACGCCGCGCCCTCCGGAACCAGCTCGATCCGGCGGATCCGTCCGGCATCGTCCCCCAGGGAAACGCCCTCGTCCGGGATGCAGACAGTCGGCAGCGGCCGGGCGTTTTCCGCCGGCAACGCGCGCAGGACCATCTCCGCGTCCGGCAGGCTCGCCGCCGCGGCGCAGATGCGGATTTCACCCGCTGTTTCTGCGCCCGCGATGATGAGCAGCCTGCCGGAGAACAGGCGCTTCTGTTTGGACAGGTAAGGCGTCATATCGGTGCTGTCGCCGTTGTCCAGCCCCATCAGGCGGCCCGCGCCGGTGACCGACACGGTTACGGCCGGCCCGGCGTCCTCCACCGGCCGCTGCGCCGCGTCCACCGCCTCTGCGGTTATAAAGGCGAGGCCGCCGGCCCGGACCGCCTCCCGGTCCGCCGTCAGCCGGAGCGCGGCCGGCGCCCCATAGCTTGCACGGGTCGTACGGACCGCCAATGCTCCCGTACGGCTGTATCCGCGGGCCTCCAGGACGCCCGGCCGGTAAGGCACCCGCCAGACCGGCAGGCAGGCCCGTTCATCATCCAGGTCGACTTCCCTGCGGCCCAGGCATTCACCGTCCAGCCACAGCTCCGCCGCCGCGCAGTTGGTCATGACCGGCACGTCGATCAGCTGGCCTGGATTCCAGTTCCAGCGGACGCCGATATGGATCATCGGCTCATCGGACCACATCGCCTGGTACATATAATAGGGATCCTTGGGGAAGCAGGCCGTGTCCGTCTGGCCGAAATAGCTGTTTTTGGTATGGTAGGGCGTGGGCTCCCCGATGTAATCGATGCCCGCCCAGATGAACTGGCCGAGGGAATAGCGGTTCAGCCGGTCCTCCACCAGCATGCGCGGGACGGACTGCGTCCCCCAGCTGGTCTTGCTGTTCAGCAGCGCCGAGCACTGCAGGTCCTCCTCCGCCAGGATGTCCTCGTCCATCGGGAAATGGTAGATGCCGCGGCTCTGGACCATGGAGCCCGTTTCGCTGCCGTAGATGACCCAGTCGGGATGGGCCGCGTGGTGCGCGGCGTAATGCTGCTCGGCATAGTTGTAGCCGGGCAGCTTGACATAATCGGCGCAGCGCTGCGCGCCTTCCCAGGGCATGTAGTTGCTGCCGAAGGTCACCTGCGCGTGCCCGAAGCGGTCATGCTTCCGCACCGCCTCGGTCAGTTTCCGGGTCCATTCGAGCCCCGGATCGCCGAAGAACATATCCTGGATCTCATTGCCGATGGACCAGAGGATCACGCATGCGTGGCACCGGTCGCGCCGGATCCATTCCGCCACGTCCGCCGCCCACGTATCCGGGAAGAACCGCGCGTTGTCCCACGCGGTTTTCGGCCGTTCCCACATGTCGTAGGCTTCGTCGTCCACCAGCAGGCCCATTTCGTCGCACAGGTCGAGGAACTGCCGCGCCGGCGGATTGTGCGAGGTCCGGATCGCGTTGACGCCCATCGCCTTCATCACCCGGAGCTGCCGCCGCGCCGCGTCCGGATGGAAGGCCGCGCCGAGCGCGCCCTGGTCATGGTGCAGGCATACGCCGCGCAGCTTGATCCGCTCGTCATTCAGCCAGAAGCCGTCATCCGTGGTAAACCGCAGCGTCCGGAAGCCGATGCGGAGGTTCTCCCGCTGGTCCCCCAGGGTAAGCTCCAGCCTGTACAGCTTCGGGTCCCTGAGCGACCACGGCGTCACGCCGTCCAGCTCCGCGCTCCAGACGGTTTCGCCGTCTGCGGCGCGCTGCGCCTGCCGCCAGAGGCAGCGGTCCCCGTCATACAGAGCGGCGGTGATTTCGCCGCCGGCCGCGCGGGCCGTTTCGGCCAGTACGGTCAGCTGCCAGCGGCCGTCCTCCGTCCGCCCGGTATCCACCTGTATGCCGTCCGGTACGATATACCCGTCCGGCAGCGTCAGCAGCGTGACGTCCCGGAAGATGCCCGCGCCGGAATACCACCGGGAATTCGGGCAGCGATAGCGCACCTGCACCGCCACCTCGTTGTCCCCCGGCTGCAGCCGGCCGGTCAGGTCCACCAGGAAGGCGGTGTAGCCATAGTGATGCTCCGCGATCCGCTCCCCGTTCAGGTAGATCGCCGCGTCCATATACACCCCGTCGAAGGACAGGAAAACGGTCTTCTGCTCCGCCGGCAGATCATCCGCGCCCAGTGTCCTGAAGTACCAGCCGTCCGCGTCCTCATAGAAGGTCTTCGGATCGCCGATCGCCCAGTCATGGGGCAGCACGACAGACAGCGCCGTAAGGCTGTCCGCCTCTCCGTATCCACTGCCCGATGCAGTTTTGAGAAAGCGCCAGCCATTGTTGATCAACCGTTTCATATCGATACCTCACCGAAAGATTGACATCCGTCTTTGTATTCGCCGGAAGGCGGCAGATTCCTGCCGGCAGCAAATGATAAAACACAGAATATACATCGAAGTATAAAGGAAGAAGGAGCCGTCCTGGGGACAGCTCCTTCGTTGTTGTCAGATGTAACGAGTCTGAATTACCGACGCTGCATGTTCGCGTAGCATTCGCTGCAGTACACCGGACGGTCATCCTTGGGCTCGAAAGGCACCTTGGTGGGTGCGCCGCACTGCGCGCAGATGGCATCATACATCACGCGCGGGCCACCACGCTGCGTCTTCTTCGCAAGGCGGCACTCACGGCAACGAGACGGCTCGTTTTGGAAACCCTTCTCGGCATAGAATTCCTGCTCACCGGCAGTGAACACAAATTCCTTGCCGCAGTCACGGCACACCAGCGTCTTGTCCTGATACATGGTTAACTTGACCCCCTGAAATAAATAAAATAGTTTGGTGACACCGGCTGACCTGGTTTTTGACCCCACACTCGCCGACAGGAGCCTTGCTCTGCGAATTGACGCCCTCACGCCGCTCTCTCGGATAATGCATACCCGGTCGGACTTACCTCTAAACCGCACCATGCTCATCATCGCTTTGGATGACTTACGTGGACCGCTTTGCCTGCGACTGGCTTCGGCTTACAACCACAGACCCGATTGTCAAACCGTTGCTATTATAGACCGAATTGCTTTTTTTCGCAAGCGTTTTTGAAAATTTTTTTCCGGGGCCCTGCTTTTTTTCTGTATCCGGCTTCACGGGAAGCTCAGAAACGCCTCCCGCCATGGCGCCGGCACGCTCATGAGCGCCGTGCCGTTGACCGCCAGGTAATCCCGCCCGTCCGGCATGGGATACAGCGCAATTTCAAACGCGGTCCCGCCGTCTTCCGATACCAGCTCCATCCGCACAGAAGGCGCGTCGCTTTCCCCCGGCGTCCAGGGCTCCGCCAGCATCGCCTGGCCCGTCAGGGCCTGGAGGCCGGCGTAGTACGCGCTGAAGGCTTCGGCGTCCGCCGCCCGGCCGTCCCGCTGCACGCGCATCTCATACAGGATCCGGCCGTACTCGTCCGTTTCAAAAGCGTTGTTGGGCAGGACGCGCTCGACGTACCGGACAGCATACTCCGTATGCCTGTCCTCCCGCGCGACCGTCAGGCGGGACAGGTTGTTGAGCTCAAGCGCGAAGGGTGACGCAGCGACATAATCCCGCCAGCTGAAATCCCGCAGAAAATGGAAGGTCAGGATCGTCCCGGTCATGATGCCGTCGTCGTACAGGTAATAGTCCGCGGTCTCCGAGTACGGACCGCCCTGCAGGATGACCAGGCTGTTTTCGGGAATCTCATAGGTATGCGTTTCCCCCTGCTCATCCGGCACGGTGAGCGTGGAGGCGGCAAAGTCCAGCTGAAGGCGCAGCCGCGGCGGCGTGAAGCCGTACTTTTCCCGTGCTTCGCCGCTGTCTTCCGCCGCCCAGGTGGAAAAACGCATCCCCGCCAGGCTGCTGAGCAGGCTGTCCATCGCGGTCCCGGACAGCGGATACCGGATCGGCGCCGTCATCATCCAGCCCCAGTCGGACCGCTCCGCCGTGAAGACCGTATCCCCGCTCAGGCGCACCGCGTCGATCAGGCCGGCGTCGATCGACAGCCGGGTCACCGGATGCAGCGCGTAAAAGGGCACGTTCAGCGCGTCCATCACGTCCGAAGTCACCGTATAGACGCGGGAATCACCGCTGATCCGGGCGTAATACCGGATTTCTTCCATCGGGACGGCGTCGCCCAGCACGATCGTGTACTCCCCGCCATTATCCAGCGCGGCGTCGATCCGGCAGCGCCCCGGCTCGAGGCCATAGTCTCCGAAGGATCTTCCTTTCGATCCGGACAGGTCCGCCGCGACGTCATCCGCGGTCAGGTGGGCCGCGTAATGGAACAGGCTGCGCACCGTCTCGTCCCGGAGCGGATAGTCCGGATCGTTCTCAAGGGCAATCGTCTCCCCGTCGCGGACCAGCGCATAGGGATCCGAGCGCTGCGGCGTCACCGTCAGCCGGATGATCGCCGTTTCATCCCGGTCCGTGAGCGTCAGGCTGACCGGCTCCGTTCCCCCGCCGTCCGGCGCGGGCGGAGCGGGCCGCAGCAGCAGCCAAAGGAGCAGCCCCAGGGCCGCCAGGGCCGCGAGCGCGATATACAGCGCCGCCGTCTTGCGCGGCGCAGGCTTCTGTTTTCGCCGCACAGGCTGCATTACAGGTGCCTCCTCGGCAGCAGGATGATGAGGCCCGCCGCCAGTACAAGCAGCGGCAGCAGGCAGGTGATGACGCGCGGCACTGTCAGCGGACCTACGCCGAGCCCGGCGCGCGCGGCGCTTTTCACGGCGATGTCCAGGGTGACCGGCTGACGCGTCCCGCCGGCGCGGAGCAGCGCGCGCAGGAAAGCGTCCTGGTAGGTATTGTCATAGATCCAGTCCTCCAGGAACATGGTATCGGAGCCCACGACGATCAGCGTGCCCTGCGCGCCGTCCTCCGTATAGCGCCGGGCCAGCGCCGCGAGGCTGAAGAATCCCTCCGGATCGCCTTCCTGCCGGTCAAGGCTTTCGATGCCGTCCTCATACCGCCGGATATAGGCCGCGCCGCTTTTCAGCAGCACCTCCGCATAGATATCCGCGCTCCGCTCGTCGCTGACCGTGATGGCCCGGCTGCCGGGCATCAGCAGGATATCCTGCCCGGCGCGCAGCAGCGCTTCCGTCTCGGGCACCGCCTGCATGTACGGCAGCAGCGTCGCCCTGGAATCGTTCAGGTAGCTGGTCGCGTCCTCGCCGGTCGCCACCACGATGCCGCCTTCCACGGTCAGGCCGTATTCTTTCAGCAGGGCGTCGAAATTCGGCAGCCGGACCGCGCGCTCATAGTTCACCGTATACAGGATGCCGCCTCCCTGGCGCAGGTAGTCCCTGAGCCAGTCCAGCTCCTGCGCGCCCAGGTCAAACCGGGGGCTCAGGATCAGCAGCGGGTTTTCGCTGTCGAGCGAATCGGCGCCGTGCAGGGAAACGCGCCTGACCTGGTAGCCGGCCGCCGCCAGGTGGCTTTCCAGCACGTCCGTTTCGCCCGCGTCCCGCTCGCCGTGACCCGTCAGGACCTGGACGACCGGCGTCACGTCACTGGATACGCTGATCAGCCCCTCCGTCAGGGCCTGCTCGATCGCATAGCCGGTCACGACAAAAGCCTGGCTGTCCAGGTCGTACTGCAGCCGCAGGAAGTCGTCCGCCGTCAGCATCCGCGCCCGGCCCGTCTCCTCGCAGACCAGCAGGACGCAGTCCTGGGTGACGGTCTCGCCGTTCAGCCGGTCGGCATACCTCGTAGCCCATGTGGGATTCGCCAGCAGGCTGACCGTTTCAAAGCGCAGCCGGTCGCTGCGGCTCCGGTAGCGCTCCAGCACCGTCTCCATATCCCGGCGCAGGATGACCGAATCCCCCATCGTGTCCGAGCTGCCGGTCGTCATCAGGTAGATATCGACCGGATGGGGCAGCGCGCCGAGGGTCTCCTCCGTGACCGCCGACTGCAGCGTCAGCGCGTTGAACGACAGGTCCGCGTTCAGGGCGTACCGGTTTTCCAGGACCGTCGCCAGCAGGTTGACGCCGATGAAGATCAGGACCATGACCGCTGTCAGCCCGGCGGTCAGCAGGATCGCGCCGCGCCGTTTCTTCTGTCCGTTCATAGGCCGCCCTTCCAGCGCCGGATCTCCAGCGCCCTGACGCAGAAAAACAGGATGAGCCCGATATAGCTCAGGTCATATACGACGTCTCCCAGCCCGATCCGGCCGCTCAGGAAGGGCGCCAGCCGGGCGTAGAGGCTGACGGACGCGCCGAGACGGCTGAGAAAGGGCACGCTGATCGCCTTGAACAGCAGGTCTGACAGCCAGATCAGCAGGTTGACCCCGAAGCCGGCCACCAGCGCGATCACCGGCGCGTCCGAAAGCGCGGCGATCAGCAGGTCGGTCGCCAGGAAGCAGGCGCCCAGCAGCAGGAAACCCAGGTACCCCGCCAGCGTTTCCGGCACATACAGCGTTCCAACGCAGGCGATCATGATGGGAAACGCCAGGCTCAGCAGCGCGGCGGTCAGCAGCACGGTAACGGAGGCCAGGTACTTGCCCGCCACGATGCGCCACAGGGGCATCGCCGAACCGTACAGCAGCTGGTCGCCGCCCGTCGGGCTGGCGGACAGCAGGTACATGGTCAGCACCGGTGTCAGCAGCATCCACAGGTAGCTCATATTGGACAGCAGGGTGAGCATATTGCCGGACCGTGCCGCCAGGTTGCCGATCATGAAGAAGACGCCGCTGAGCGCCAGGTACACCGTCAGAAAAATATACATGGCGGGCGTATACAGATAGCTCTGCAGTTCCCGCTTCCAAATCAGTCTCATATCAGTCTTTTGCGTTTCCTTTCGCGCGGTCGCCGCTGACCGTCTGCAGGAACAGCTCCTCCAGCTCGCTGCGCACCGGATACAGGGCCAGCAGCGGAGCGTCCGCCTGCGCGAGCGCATGGAAAAGCGCCCGCTCCACCGGGGCTTCCCGGCCGCAGGTCAGCAGCGCGGCGGTGATGCCCGGCGATGCGGACTGCACAAACTCGAACCGTTCCACCGAGGGCAGGGCCTTCAGCAGCGCAGCCGCCGCGTCGCGGCCCAGCGCCATGTTCGCCCGGAGGACCCGGACCGCCTGCTCCTCCTCGCGGACATGCAGGTCGCGGATCAGCCGGCCCTCATGCAGCATCAGGGCCCGCGTGCAGAAACCGTCCAGGTCCCGCAGGATATGCGTGGAAAGAATGACCAGGCGCTCCTTCGCAAGGCTGGCCACCAGCGCGCGGAACTCCTGGATCTGTACGGGATCCAGGCCGTTGGTCGGCTCGTCGAGCAGGACGATCTCCGGATTGCCCGTCAGCGCGACCGCCAGGCCCACCCGCTGCCGGTATCCCTTCGAGAGGTTGCCGACCCGGCGGCCCAGGACATCGCCGATGCCCGTCCTTTCCGCCAGCTCCGCGATGTGCGGGCCTGCGTCCGCGCTGTCCACCTGCCGGAGCGCGCAGGCAAATTCCAGCTGCGCGCGGACCGTCATCTCGTCATACAGCGCGGGCTTTTCCGGCAGGTATCCCACATGCTGCCTGGCCGCCTCCGGCTCCCACAGCACGTCGTGCCCCCGCACGAGGGCCTGTCCCCTGGACGGCGCAAGCCGGCCCGCCAGGATCCGCAGCAGCGTCGATTTGCCGGCGCCGTTCTGACCGATCAGGCCAACCAGCTCGCCGGCGTCCAGCTCAAAGGAGACGCCGCACAGCGCCTGCTTGGCGCCATAGGTTTTGCTTAACTGTACCGCTTTCAGCATCGCAGGGCCCTCAGCCGGCCATGGCCATCCTGAACAGCCACAGGATCAGCAGGTGCCCCGGATAGGCGAGATAGCTGAGCCAGGTCGGATGCCGGTATTCCCAGCCGATCGGATACAGGATGAAGACCAGGCTGAACACCGCGAGGTTCTGGATCCGCACCATCGGCGTATACAGGGTGCCGGCGTACTGCGTCAGGGTTTTGAGCGGCGTCAGATCGACCGAAAACAGCTTGTTGACCGCGATGGTGCCCTCTCCCCAGAACAGGCAGAAGGCGATCATCAGCGCCGCAACCGCGCTGCGGGATTTCCGCGCGAGGTACAGCAGAATGATCAGCAGGACGCCCTTATACCCATAGTCCATCTTGAGCACGAGGGCCACCGCGATCGCCAGGACCGGCGCCCACAGCTCGCTCATCATCCATTTGCGCTGCATGCCGTAAATCGCCAGCTGGCCCAGCAGCAGCGTCAGGATGACGCTGAATTCGTACCACTGGTGATTCAGCGCCTTCATATAGAAGAACTGCGACGCCACCGCCACCGACAGCAGGCGCAGGCTGTACAGGGCGGGACTGCGCGTATATCCCATGCCGACCACGAGGCACCACGCATACAGCGGGAAGGCCAGCCGACCGATCACCCGCCATTCGATGACGCCGGGGAAAAAGATCACCCCGGTATGGTCGATCACCATGAAGACCAGCGCGAGCACCTTCAGGAAAGCCGTCTTCCGGTTTCCGGCGCATTCATAGCGCCGGTAGCCCGCGTCGTTCAGGACTTTCAATGCTTCTGTCATAATGTATTCCTGCAGGGGCGGATCAGAACAGGCCGCTGATCCGTCCGTTTTCATCCACGTCGATCCGCTCGGCCGCCGGCGACTTGGGCAGGCCTGGCATCGTCATGATGTCGCCCGTCAGCGCCACGATGAAGCCCGCGCCCGCCGAGACACGGACATTCCTGACCGTCACCGTGAAGTCCTCGGGCGCGCCCAGCAGGGCCGGATCGTCGGAAAAGCTGTATTGGGTCTTCGCGACGCAGACCGGCAGCCTGTCAAAACCGAGGCGGGTCAGCTGGTCGATCTGCTTCTGGGCCGCGGGCAGCACGCTGACGCCCCGGCCGCCGTAGATCTTCCGGGCGATGGCCGTCAGCTTGTCGACGATGCTGCTTTCCAGGTCGTAGGAGAAAGTGAACTGACCCTTCTCCTCCTCGCAGAGCCGGACGACCTCGCGGGCGAGGGCTTCGCCGCCCTTGCCGCCCTCCGCCCATACCGTAGAAAGGACGGTGTTGACACCAAGCTCCCGGCAGCGGTGGATGATGTAGTCGATCTCCCGGTCCGTATCGGTGGGGAAGCGGTTCACGGCCACGACGCAGGGCAGCCGGTACACGTTTTTGATGTTCGATACATGGCGCAGCAGGTTCGGGATGCCCCGCTCCAGCGCGTCCATGTCCTCGGCGGCCAGCTGCTTCTTGTCCAGCCCGCCGTGCATCTTGAGCGCCCGCACTGTCGCCACAATCACCACCGCGTCCGGCGTGAGGCCGGCCATGCGGCACTTGATGTCCAGGAATTTCTCCGCGCCGAGGTCAGCGCCGAAGCCCGCCTCCGTGACGGTATAATCGCCCATCTTCAGCGCGAGGCGCGTCGCCATGACGCTGTTGCAGCCGTGCGCGATGTTGGCAAAGGGGCCGCCGTGCACAAAGGCGGGCGTCCCTTCGAGGGTCTGCACCAGGTTCGGCTTCAGGGCGTCCTTCAGCAGCGCGGTCATCGCGCCGACGGCCTTGAGGTCGCTCGCCGTCACCGGACGGTCGTCATAGGTATAACCGACGATGATCCGGCCCAGGCGCTCCTTGAGGTCGGTGATGGAGCTGGCCAGGCAGAAGACCGCCATGATCTCGCTGGCCACGGTGATGTCGAAGCCGTCCTCCCGGGGCGTGCCGTTGGCCCGGCCGCCCAGGCCGTCCACCACGAAGCGCAGCTGGCGGTCGTTCATATCCACGCAGCGCTTCCAGGTGATCTTCTTCACGTCGATCCCCAGGGCGTTTCCCTGCTGGATATGGTTGTCGAGCATCGCGGCCAGCAGGTTGTTCGCCGCGCCGATGGCGTGGAAGTCGCCGGTGAAGTGCAGGTTGATATCTTCCATGGGCACCACCTGGGCGTAGCCGCCGCCGGCCGCGCCGCCCTTGACGCCGAAGACCGGCCCGAGGCTCGGCTCGCGCAGGGCCACCGTCACGTCCTTGCCGATGCGGGCCAGGCCGTCCGCCAGGCCGATCGTCGTCGTGGTTTTTCCCTCGCCCGCGGGCGTGGGGGTGATCGCGGTGACCAGCACCAGTTTTCCGGGCTTCCGGTCCGTTTCAGCGATCAGGGCCGGATCGATTTTCGCCTTCCAGCGCCCGTACTGCTCCACGTACTTTTCATCCACGTGGGCCTTCTTCGCGATCTCCATGATCGGCTTCATTTCACACTGCTGGGCAATTTCGATGTCAGATAAATAAGCCATACGTCAATCCTCCAAAAAGGTGAATCATAGTTGAATGACACCGGATCCTTCACTGCGTTCAGGATGACACCCGAAGGGATGAATCTCCTCAGCGGAAATAACGGACCGCGGATTCAAACATCCGGATATCATAGTTGCCGGGCACGTTCTTATACAGGTCCTTCCCGGTGCGCTCGCTGTGGCCCATCTTGCCGAAGACGCGGCCGTCCGGGCTGGTGATGCCCTCGATCGCGAGGCAGCTGCCGTTCGGGTTGAAGCGCACGTCCATGGTCGCGTTGCCGTCCAGGTCCACATACTGGGTCGCGATCTGCCCGTTCTCCGCGAGCTTCCGGATCGTTTCGTCGTCCGCGAGGAAGCGCCCTTCGCCGTGGCTGATCGGCACGGTGTAGACGTCGCCGACCTTCGTTCCCCGCAGCCAGGGGCTCCGGTTGCTCGCGATCCGGGTATGCACGATCCGGCTCTGGTGCCGGGCGATCGTGTTGAACGTCAGGGTCGGGCAGTGTTCGTCGGTCTCCATGATCTTTCCGAAAGGCACCAGGCCCAGTTTGATCAGCGCCTGGAAGCCGTTGCAGATGCCGCACATCAGGCCGTCGCGCCTGTCCAGCAGCTCCGTGACGCCCTCCTTCACCGCCTGGTTCCGGAAGAAGGCCGTGATGAATTTCGCGCTGCCGTCCGGTTCGTCGCCGCCGCTGAATCCGCCGGGGATGAAGATCATCTGCGCGCCGCGGATCCCGCGGGCAAACTCCTCCACGCTGCGGGCAATCCCGTCCGCCGTCAGGTTTTTGACGACGATGATCCGGGCGTCCGCGCCCGCGTCGAGCATCGCTTTCGCGCTGTCGTATTCGCAGTTCGTTCCGGGGAAGGCCGGGATCAGGACCACAGGCCTGGCCGCCTTCACCGCCGGGACCGGCCACGCGTCCGCCGGGCAGGAGACGTTTTCGGGTTTCCCGTCCGGGGTGGGAATATTGCAGGCATAGACCTTCTCGAGCCGGTCCTCCCAGATGCCCTGCAGCTCCGCCAGGGACACGGCCTCCGCGCCGAGGGAGATCTTTCCGTCCGCCGTCACCTCGCCGACCGCTTCGCCGCAGGCTTCCGTGACCTCCAGCAGGAAATCGCCGTAGCGGTAACGCGTCAGTTCCTCCACGGTCCAGCCGTCCGCGAAGCGGAAGCCCAGGCCGTTGCCGAAGCTCATCTTCATGACGGCCTCCGCGAT
>CACXEB010000025.1 GCA_902766515.1 uncultured Eubacteriales bacterium | reverse complement strand
GGACGGGCTGGCGAGGTAATTGATCGCATAGGTGACATGTCCCAGGCTTTCACCCCGGATGTTCAGCTTCCGCGGCTTCCACAGGCCGGCGCCGACGAACACGCTCTGGTAGCCGTCCCGGAAGAGGTCGTCGATGGTGATCGCGCTGCCGATGTACGTGTTGGGGCGGAAGCGGATGCCCTTCAGCTCCAGGTGACGGTAGGCCATGTCGTCCAGCACGGAATCCGGAAGCCGGAAATCGGGGATGCCATAGCGCAGCACGCCGCCGATCTTGTCCCGGCTGTCGAAGATCGTGACGCCGTACCCGTACCTTGCCAGGATGATCGCGATGGTCAGACCGGCCGGGCCGGCGCCGATCACGGCGGCCTTGCGCCCGTTGGAGGGGGCGGGACCCTTCACCATCTGGTTGGCGTACGTGGTGGAGATATAGCTTTCGATCACGGAGAAATGGACGGGCGCGTCCTTGATCCCGCGCACGCAGTGGCCCTCGCACTGGTTCTCATGGTTGCATACCAGGGAGCAGACCGTGGTGAGCGGGTTGTTTTCAAACAGCATCCAGCCGGCCTCGTTCAGTTTGCCCGCTTTCAGCAGCCGGATGACCTCCGGGATATTGGTATGGATCGGGCACCCCTCCTGGCAGCGGGGCTTTTTGCATTGCAGGCAGCGGTTGGCTTCTTCCATGACATGCAGGGCCATTGTTCGTCCTCCGTTCGTATCGGTTGCGGTGGCGGAATATACAGGATACCTGGATTATAACAGATTCTCCGCGGAAAGGCAATCCTCTGACACGCCTGCGCCCTGGGTGAACAGCGGATTCTTATTGACGCTTGAAGGTGAAAAAGATACAATGTGCGATGAAAAAACGGCACCGGGGGGAGCATGATGATGGAGAACAGCGCGACGGTATATTACAGGGATGAACACCTGATCATCCGCGGGATGGAAAGCGCGGACGCAAAGGTGTTTACGGACGAACTGACCGCCCAGGGATGGCATCCGGATATCGCCGGATACCTGGCGAGGCTGGAGGATGAGGCCGGGGGAAGATGCGTGACCCTGACCGCGGTATACGAGGGACATCCCGCCGGGTATGTCTATGTGTACCTGCAGGCGGATGACGGACCGTTCCGGGGGAAGGGGTGGCCGGTCATCGTTGACTTCAATGTGCTCGGGAAGTATCAGAGAAGGGGGATCGGAAGCAGGCTGATGGACGCGGCGGAGCGGATCGCGGGCCGGTACGCGGACACGGTCTGCCTCGGCGTGGGGCTGTGCGGCAGCTATGGCGCCGCGCAGCGGATGTATGTCAAACGCGGTTACATTCCGGACGGCTCCGGGGTCTGGTACCGGGGCAGGCAGTGCATCCAGTATGAAACGGTCTGCACCGTCGACGATGACCTGATCCTTTTCCTGGCCAAAAAGCTGCGCGGGTGATCTCTGCTGTGGTCATATCATATTTATGCAAACTGGTTATTTACAAAGACCAGATTCGTCAGGATAATACTGTTCCGAAAGCCGTATGACGCGCTTTCGAAGGGAAGTGAGGCTGATCCATGAGTGAAAATGATCCGGCGCTTTGTATCGCGGAGAACCTGAACCGCGTTCGCAGCAGGGTCAGGGCAGCCTGCGAAAGGTCCGGCCGCAGTCCGGAAGCGGTCACCGTCATCGCGGTCAGCAAAATGAAGCCGTTTTCCGACATCATGGATGCCTGCGCGGCGGGCGCGACCCATTTCGGCGAGAATTATGTGCAGGAATTGACGCAGAAGATCGCGCTGAATGAACAGCTTGCCGAGCCCCGGCCGCTCATGTGGCATATGATCGGGCACCTGCAGAAGAACAAGGTGAAGTACCTGATCGGAAAGACCGCGCTGATCCATGCCGTGGATACCGTACCGCTGGCGGAGCAGATCGAGAAAGAAGCGGCCAAACGGGCGCAGACGGTCCGGATCCTGCTGGAGGTCAATATCGCCCAGGAAGCCAGCAAATGGGGGTTTGAACCGGAGCTCGTGCCGCAGGCGGCGGAGGCGATGGCCGCGCTTCCCCATGTCAGGGTGCTCGGCCTGATGACTTCCGCGCCGCTGACGCAGGATCCGGAAACCAACAGGGGCTATTTTCGCGGCCTGAACGCCCTTGCGCGGGAACTGGCGGCGGAGCACCTGCTGGCCGCGGACCCTGATTTTCCTTGCCCCGTGCTTTCGATGGGCATGAGCGGCGATTTTGAAGTCGCCGTAGAGGAAGGGGCCACCATGGTCCGCGTGGGCACGGCGATCTTCGGCAAAAGAGACTATCAAACGGAGGGATAAACACATGAAAAGGATACTGACGATCCAGGATATTTCCTGCTTCGGAAAATGCTCCCTGACGGTGGCGCTGCCGCTCCTGTCGGCCATGGGCATCGAAACGGCGATCCTGCCGACGGCCGTCCTCAGCACGCATACCCTGTTCAAGGGCTTCACCTGCAAGGACCTGTCGGACCAGCTGAAGCCCATTACCGACCACTGGCAGCAGGAGGGGATCACCTTCGACGCGATCTATACCGGCTACCTGGGGACGGAAGAGGAAATCGACACGGTGATCGGGATTATCAAGGCCTTCAGGAAAGAGGACACGCTGGTCATCGTGGATCCCGCGATGGGGGACAACGGAAAGCTGTACCCTGCCTTCAATGAGCATTACGCGAAGAAAAACGCCGACCTGTGCGCCGTCGCGGATATTGCCGACCCGAATATCACCGAAGCCAGCTTCCTGACCGGCCTGCCGTACAAGGAAACCTATACGGAAGACTATGTGCGGGAATTGCTGACGGCCCTGGCCGCCATCGGTACGAAGACGCCGATCCTGACGGGCGTCTCCCTGGGCGAGGGAAAAACCGGCGCGATGGGCTATGACGCCGAAAAGAAAGCGTTCTTCCATTACCAGAATGACAGGGTTCCCGCGGCGTATCACGGGACCGGCGACATTTTCTCCAGCGTGCTCGCGGGCGCCTTCGTGCTTGGACTGGACAGGACAAACGCGCTGAAAATCGCCGCGGACTATACGGCCCATACGATTGCCGAGACGCTGAAGAACCCGGAAAATCCCTGGTATGGCGTCGATTTTGAGGCGACCATCCCCGCCCTTGTGGAATCGCTGAAACAGCTTCGGTAACCGTGGCGGCAGCCGGATCCCCTGTGTGGGGATCAGGCGCCGTCCGACAAAAGACTCCGACGGTCATCCCGTGGGAGTTTTTTTGTAACTGTTCAGTCGTGGACTGAACAGTTACCGCATGGGGGACTGGCGTCCCCCCTACGGAACCCCCCGACGGTGTTTCCTGTCGCCCCGTTGGGGCTCCCGGGCGGAAACACCGCAAGGTTGAAATCGCTGATGCGATTTCGTCCTCGCGGCGTACATGCCGCCGCTGCGGATTACAGTCGGAGGGTGCCCCTCAATGGCATAAAGATAACTTCGAAATCAGGTCATTGTAATTGCTTCTTAGCTTCGGAT
>CACXEB010000024.1 GCA_902766515.1 uncultured Eubacteriales bacterium | reverse complement strand
TTCGATGTCGCTGGCCAACGGCCTGAACGCGCCGAAAATGTCCCGCGGGATGAAGATCATGATCCCGCTGACTTTCGCGGGATTCCAGTTCCTGATGCCCGTCATCGGATGGTTCTGCGTACACAGCATCGCAGAGGCGTTCTCCTCTTTCCAGCGGGCGATTCCCTGGATCGCGCTGGTACTGCTCGCGTTCATCGGCGGCAAGATGCTGATCGAAGGGATCCGCGGCGGTGAAGCAGAGCGCACGGACGCCGTCCTGAAACCCGGCGCGCTGATGATGCAGGGCGTTGCGACCTCCATCGACGCGCTGTCCGTAGGCTTCACCATCGCGGAATATCACGTCCTCCAGGCCCTGGCCGCCGGTCTCATCATCGGCGGGGTCACCTTTGTCATATGCTTCTGCGGGCTGCGCATCGGCCAGCGGTTCGGCACCAGGCTTGCCGGCAAAGCATCCATCCTGGGCGGCATCATCCTCATCGGCATCGGTATTGAGATCTTCATTACCGGCATCATCGGCGGATGAGATCCACCCGTCAGACGTGGACGGCGGAGGCCAGGGCATGAAAAAAGAAGCGTTGAAATGGACGGTATCCTACGCGGCGATCCAGTTCTTTTTCTGGTTTGCCTACGGCACCGCGCTGGCGTATGCCAGCCCCTACCTGCTGGCCTGCGGGCTTTCCAACACGGTGATCGGGCTGGTCAACGCGGCCGCGTGCGCCCTGTCCGTGCTGATCCAGCCCACGCTGGCCGCCTATGCCGACCGGGAAAAAAGTCCTTCCCTGAAGGTGATCCTGTCCGCCCTGCTGAGCGCCATGCTGCTGTTCAGCGTCGCGCTGGTGTTCATGACCGGAAATAGCGGCGCGGCAAGCGGAGTGCTGCTCGGCGCCGTCATCCTGGCGCTCCAGCTGAGCCTGCCGCTGGTCAACGCCCTGGCCACGGAGAGCATGAACGCCGGTTTCCCGCTGAACTTCGGCATCGCCCGCGGCTTCGGTTCCATCGGCTACGCGGTCATGTCCTTTTCGATGGGACAGCTGCTCGCATGGAAGGGCGCTGAGATTCAGCCGGCGGCGATGGCGTTCTTTTCCGTCTGCCTGCTGCTGTCCATCCTGGTCTTCCCCTTCCGGAAGCGGAGGAAGGACACCGCCGAAGCCCGGACGGACAGGGGCACGTTTTCCGCGTTTATCCGCCGCTACCCGGCGTTCAGCGTCACGCTGCTGGGCTGCGTGCTGATCTACGTGAGCCACGTGCTGATCAATAACTTCATCTACCAGATCGTCGTTTCCCGGGGCGGCGGCAGCGAGCACATGGGCATCGCCATGGCGGTGGCCGGATTGCTGGAAATCGTCCCGATGTTTCTCTTCCCCTGGATGCTCCAAAAGAAGGACAGCGGCTTCTGGTTCCGGCTGTCCAGCGTCTTCTTCACGCTCAAGGCGCTGGGAACGCTGCTCGCCGCCTCCATCCCGGCGCTGTACCTGGTGCAGCTGATCCAGCCCATGGGCTGGGGACTGCTCACCGTCGCCTCGGTCTACTATGTCAACGGGATCATGCAGGACCAGGACCGGATCAAGGGCCAGGCCTACATGACGATGACCCTGACGATCGCGACCATCGCGGGATCGCTAAGCGGCGGATGGCTGATCGATACCGCGGGGGTCAACGGCATGCTGGTCGCCGCCGTCATCTGCGGCGCGGCCGGCACGGCCATCATCCACCGGAAAGCTTCCCGCCGAGCGGTCTCCTGAAAGCGCCGGCACTGGGTCGGAATGGAAAAGGCGCTGGCGGAGGAATAGGGTTCAGACAGAGAGAAGCACAAAAAACAGCCCCCAGACCAACCGGTCCCGCGGGGGCTGTTTCTTATTCATTTGCAAGTATCAGCCGTTTCCCAGGCAGGTATACTGCAGGATCTGCCAGGACGGGTCCAGCCGGACGGACAGCAGGGTATCGGTAAACAATCCATCCTCCCCGATCCCGACGACGCAGATGAAGCGGCTGGAATCATCGCTGTGCAGCCCAAGGATCATCAGGTCATCGGTTTCCAGCTTCGGATTGGCCGTACGCAGGAAGTCCATGATCGGCTGCCGGATCTCATCCGGGCAGACTTCCGCTGCGTCCTCGGACGCTTCAAACCTGCCCGCGTCCAGGGTCAGCAGTGCGCCGTCCTCCATCATCGTGAGCGCCACGGGGCCGTCCGACGCGTCAAAGCGCAGGTATACCCGGCCATCCAGCCGGTCGAGCGACGTCAGCGCATACACATGGATGCCGGCAGCACGGCACAGGTCCCGCCCGCGCTGCGCCAGCGAGTCTTTCTGCGCGTCTGTCAGCGCTTCCGTGTCCTCCTTCCAGACGATTTCGGAGTGCCACATCTCCGCATAAGAGGTTTTCCGGAGGCCCGTGGGATCGAATGCCTCCACCCGGCTTTCGCCGTACCCGGACAGGGCGGTGTCGAACCGCACCGTCAGCGTATGCTCACGCCGGCCGTACCACCACCAGTTTTCGAATTGCTCCCTGACCCCGTCCTCCTCTGAATACCCGGTCAGCCGGACGGTCAGATCGCCGGACACCGCCGCCAGCCGGCCGGAAGCGTCCGTCCGGACCCGAATGGACGTATCGCCCAGGCTCAGCGACTTGGTCCGGCACAGGATCAGCATGGTTTCCGTCCATGGAAAGCCCATCAGGCCTTCCTTGTAGACCGGATAAAACACGCTGTATCCGCCGGTCCCGAACAGCCGGTCCCCGATCAGGCGCAGCCCCAGGTTAGCAATATAACTCAGGAGGTCCGGCGCGTCCGCTTCCGCGATCTCCAGGCATACCTCCCGGCCGCCGTCCTCCATCTGCTGTTCGGTCACGGCGTTCCCGAAGAACGGCTCCAGCTGGGTGACCGCCCCCCGGGCCATGGTCAGCAGCAGGTCCGCCATGGGATGGCGCCGCATCAGGGTGGACTGAGCGTCATCTGCGCCTGTGCGGTACATGCCCGGATGCAGTGTTTCCGTCACATAGACAGCGTTTCCATTCTGGACGACGGTGAACCCGCTCTCGTAGTCCGACCGCCATTCCAGCGGCGTCAGCAGCTTCTCCCGCCAGAGGGAGTTTTCCCCGTCCTGCACGTAGGTGATCTCCGCCGTTTTGAACCGCTCGCCGTCCAGCAGGAAGTCCGCCTTGCCGGTGATGGTCACATTGTCCGTATGGAATGCCAGGCGCTCCGCCGCGTCGACCAGCGGCAGGAGGGACGATTCCGCCAGCGCGGTGAAGCAGAGCACCGCCGCCAGGATCAGCGGCAGGAGGTATTTGGTTCTTTTCATGCGTCCGCCTCGGGCTGCCGGTCACCGGTCAGCTCTTCATACAGCTCCCCGTACAGCCTGGCCGACTGCTCCCAGGACACATCCTTTTCCATGTCACGGCGGACGATGGCGTCCCAGCGGTCGCGGTGGTTCAGGTATACCTCGCGGGCGCGGCGGACGGTGTCCAGCAGCAGGTCGGCGCGGTACTGGTCAAAGCTGAAGCCGTTGCCCTCGC
>CACXEB010000023.1 GCA_902766515.1 uncultured Eubacteriales bacterium | reverse complement strand
TGCTGAACCTGCTCAACGACCTGAAGAAGAGCCGCGGCCTGACCTACCTGTTCATCGCGCACGACCTGAGCGTGGTCCGCTTTATCTCCGACCGGATCTCGGTCATCCACAAGGGCCGCATCGTGGAGCTGGCCGAGGCGGAAGAGCTGTTCGCCCACCCGCTGCACCCCTACACCAAGGCGCTGCTCTCCGCCGTGCCCAATCCCAACCCCTACGTGGAGCAGACCAAGAAGCTGCTGGTCTACGATCCCACCCAGCACCAGTACGAAAACGACCCGCCGGTCTGGACGGAAATCGTTCCCGATCACTTCGTGTACGGCAACCAGCCCGAGCTGGACGGGTACCGCCGGGAACTCGGCTTGTAAAATCCGGACCTGACAAAACCGGCAGCCTGCCTCCCCCATGGGAGCGGGCGGCCGGTTTTTGACATTCACACTGACTGCACCTCAAGCACAATCATGACCGGCCTGCGCCGGCCCCAAGGAGCGTCCCATGCCCAGAACCTTCACGGAAATCCAGAAAATCGAACAGACCATCGTCCGCCGGTACCACGAGCAGCTGTGGAGCCCCTTCTGCAAGGCGATCAAGCGCTACCGCCTGCTGGAGCCGGGCGACCGCGTCGCCGTCTGCATGTCCGGCGGCAAGGACAGCATGCTGCTGGGCAAGATGATGCAGATGCTGGCCCGCCATACGGAGATCCCCTTCGAGGTGGAATACCTGATCATGGATCCGGGCTATAGCCCCGCCCACCGGCAGCTGGTGGAGCAGAACGCGCAGTACCTGGAGCTGCCGTACACCCTGTTTGAGAGCGACATCTTCGAGATCACGGACGCGCAGGAAAAGAATCCCTGCTTCCTCTGCGCGCGGATGCGGCGCGGCTGCCTGTACAAGAAGGCGCAGGCGCTGGGCTGCAACAAGATCGCGCTGGGCCACCATTTTGACGACGTGATCGCCACCACAGTCATGGCGATGTTTTACGGCGGCCAGCTGCAGGCCATGCCGCCGAAGCTGCCCGCCCAGCATTTCCCGGGCATGCAGCTCATCCGCCCGATGTACCTGATCCACGAGGATGACATCATCGCCTGGAAAAACGCCAACCACCTCGAGTTCATCCAGTGCGCCTGCCGGCTGACGGAGGACTCGGGCGGCCGGCACGACTCCAAGCGCCAGGAGACCCGGGAGCTGATCCGCCGCCTGAAGCAGACCAACCCCCATATCGAAGAAAATATTTTTGCCAGCATCCACCAGGTCCAGCTGGATTCGATGGTCGGCTGGAAATACCAGGGAAGACAGTATTCCCTGTCTGACGACTTTTTGTCCGAATCAGTTCACAATTCATAGCAGGGAATTCCCCTGGCGCGGCGAAATAGGCAACAGGACGAAAAAATCTGGCGGCGGGTTTTCATCCGCCGCCGGGCTGTCCGTCCTGTTGCCGTTTTTTATGCGAACAGAAGGAGTTGCGTGATGCGTCATTATCCGCGGGCATGGCTGGACGAGCTGTATCAGCGCGCCGACATCGTCGACGTGGTGTCCGCCTATGTGCCGCTCAAGCGCAACGGGACCCGGTACTGGGGGCTGTGCCCCTTCCATCATGAAAAGACCCCTTCCTTTTCCGTCACGCCCGGCCTGAACCTCTATTACTGCTTCGGCTGCAAGGCCGGGGGCAACGTGCTGCAGTTCATCATGGAAATGGAGCACCTGAGCTATCCGGAAGCGGTCGAGTACCTGGCCGACCGGCTGCACATGCCCGTGCCGGAGATGACCGAGGACCCCAACGAAGCGCTCCGCCGGTCTCAGCGGGAGCGCCTGCTGGGCGCCAACCGGGCGGCGGCCCAGTGGTACCACGAGCAGCTCTGGACCCCGGAGGGCGAGCCGGTGCTCGCCTACCTGCATGGCCGGGGCCTTTCCGACAGCATCATCCGCCGCTTCGGCCTGGGCGCCAGCCTGAACCGCCGGGACGCCCTGACCGCCAGGCTGCGCAGCGAGGGCTTCACCACCGAGGAGCTGGTTTCCGCCGGCCTGGCCATTGAGCGGGACGGCCAGCCGGTCCGCGATTTTTTCCGAAACCGGGCGATGTTTCCCATCATCGACCAGTTCGGGCACGTGCTCGCCTTCGGCGGCCGCAGCCTGGACGGCAGCCAGCCCAAGTACCTGAACACCGGCGACACCCCCGTGTTCAACAAGCGGAAGGGCGTGTACGCGGCCAACCTGCTCAAGAAGGAGCGGCAGCTGCAGCGCGTGCTGCTGGTGGAAGGGTACATGGACGTCGTGGCGGTGGCCCAGGCCGGCGTCGCCGGCGCGGCCGCGACCCTCGGCACCTCCCTCACGCCCGAGCAGGCCCAGCTGCTGGGCCGCTTCGCGCCGGAAGTCCACGTCTGCTATGACGGCGACGAGCCCGGCCAGCACGCCATCGAGAAGGCGCTCGGCATTTTCGCGGAAGCGCAGGTGCCCGTCAAGGTCATCTGCCTGCCGGACGGCCTGGACCCGGACGAGATGATCCGCCAGCGCGGCCTGGAGGCGTTCAGCGCGCTGAAGCCGGTCGCGCCGACCCGCTTCCAGCTGATGCGGCTCGAAAAAAACAGCCATTTCGACACCGACGAAGGCCGCGTGGAATACGTCAAAAACGCCTGTGCGCTCGTGAAATCCGTACGCGACCCGGTAGAAATTGAAGTTTATGTGCGCCTGATAAGCAGGAAATCCGGCTTCGACCGCGAAATAGTTCTTGCGCAGCTCGGGATGGCAGACGGGCAGCGCAAGGCGTCCGCGCCGCCAGCCCGCACCGGCCGCGGCCCGCGGACGGAGGATGTTTCCGCCGACCAGAACGAACGCACCCTGATCAGCATCATGGCCGCCGGCACGCTGCCCGAAGGCATGGTCGTGCCAGAGGATTTCCAGGATCCCACACTCAGAAAACTGGCTGAGCAGCTGCTCAGCGGCATACGGCCCGCGCAGATCCTTACCAGCGCCACCGACTCGGAGCGTCAGGCGGCGGCTTCTCTTTTCTCATCCGATAACTACGAGTCACAAAGCGACCGGCTGCGCGCCGCGGGCGACTGCCTCCAGCGGATGCGGGAGAAGCGCCTCGACCGCCAGGTGGACGACCTCAAGCGGCAGATCGCCGCCGCGGACGACGAAGGGCGGCGCACGCTGCTGCGGCAGCTGATGGAATTGCAGAACGCACGGCAGAAGCAGAAAGAACCCAACGAACGGAAAGGGGCAGAAAACGTATGACGGCATTGAGCGAAAAGACGGACACCAAGCAGACAAAGCTCAATGAATTGATTGAAACCGGCAAGGCAAAAGGCTCGCTCACCTACGATGAGGTGATCACGCAGCTGGCCAGCTTTGATGTCGACCCGGAGCAATTTGACCAGATCCTCCAGACGCTGGCAGACGCCGGCGTGACCGTCGTCCGCTCGCAGGAACCCGAAGCGGCGGAGCCGGTCATCCTGCCCGACGCTTCGATCACCGACGGTATCAGCATCGACGATCCGGTGCGCATGTACCTGAAGGAAATCGGCAAGGTGCCGCTGCTGACCGCCGAACAGGAAACCGAGCTGGCCCAGCGCATGGAGCAGGGCGACCAGGACGCCAAGCGCGAGCTGGCGGAAGCCAACCTGCGCCTCGTCGTTTCCATCGCCAAGCGCTATGTCGGCCGCGGCATGCTCTTCCTCGACCTGATCCAGGAAGGCAACCTGGGCCTGATCAAGGC
>CACXEB010000022.1 GCA_902766515.1 uncultured Eubacteriales bacterium | reverse complement strand
GTGTCCTTGTTCGCGCCGCAGAAGGCGTCCACCACGTACAGCTTCTTGCCGCTCAGCTCCTTCTTGGCCAGGTCGCGGACCACGGCCCACACCTCTTCGCTCATCGGGTGGTTGTCGTTCTTGTATCCTTCGGTCGTCCACCAGACGGTATCCTTGGAGGTTTCGTCCATTACGATGTATTTGTCCTTGGGGGAGCGGCCGGTGTAGATGCCGGTCATCACGTTGACGGCGCCCAGCTCGCTCAGCTGGCCCTTGTCATAGCCGGTGAGGGAGGGATCCATCTCGTCCTTGAACAGCTGTTCATAGGAGGGATTGTAGACGATTTCGGTCGTGCCGGAAATGCCATACTTGTTCAGGTCGATATCAGCCATGGGAGATTTTGCCCCTTTCATGAATCAATTGCGCCTATTTAAGGCATTTACAGTATACCACAAGCCCCGACCGCCGTCAATTCCGGAATGGGGAAAAACACGATGCGCAGTCCCGATATCTGTACAGGAAGCGGGCTGAACGCGCGGCACAGCGGCCGCGCAGCTGGAAGGATGGAAGACCATGAAAGATGTAACATTTTCATCCGGCAGGCAGGAGTTTCGTTCGCATGTACGAATTACTGTATTATCTGGCCGGATTGTGCCGCCGGCGGATGTCTGCGGCACAGCCAGAGTTTCCGCAAAGGAGGCAGAACGGATGAAAGCGTGGAAATGGGGTTCTTTGCTGCTGGTCCTGACGCTGATGCTCTCTGCAGGCGCGGCCGTGGCCGCCACGCAGGCGCAGCTGAACAGGGACATGGCGGTGTATGCCGGGCCGGGGACGGAGTATGCTTCGGAGCTGGGCGTCTGGCCACGGCGCACCCCGGTCATCGTGATCGCCGTGGTGGAGAATAACAGCGGCGTCAAGTGGGCGCACGTCGAGTTTTCAGATGAATCGGGCCTGTACCGGGGATATACGGAGCTTTCCCACCTGCAGACCTACGGGACGGCCGTCAGCGAAAAATACCGGGGATACGATGCGTTCATGGTGAGCGACGCGACGGTGTACTACGGGCCGGGATACCAGTATGTCGCCCGCGGGCTGGGGATCGGCAGGGGGACGCCTGCGTACGTGATCGATACGGAGAACAGCTTCGCCCTGATCGAATATACCGAAAACGGCAGGGAAGTCCGGGGCTACGTGGAATCATCCCTGGTGAAGACGGACCGGGAAATGGAGCAGGAATTCGAGTCGTCGCATCCGACGGGCGGCGCCTCCGGATCCTATCAGCCGGGCCAATACGGCCCCGGCACGCCGCAGGGGAGCGCCTATGGGGTGACCACGTACGATATGGGCGTGCCTTATCTGTACGGCCGCTCCTACGGTCCGGATCAGATGAACATCTATATCCTTTGGGTGCAGACGCAGCTGAAGGCGGCCGGATACTACCAGGGCAGCCATTGGGACATCACCGGCCACCTGGGGGACCAGACCCGCAGCGAGATCCAGCGCTTCATGCGCAGCCGTGGCTATTACAGCCACAACGGCTACGTGGATCAGTCGGTCGTGGACGAGCTGGCGCAGGCGCTGGCCGGCCGGACCGTTCCGGTGTATATCGGCGGATACTACGATTACATGTCGCCGCTGTATTATGACGCTTCCATCTGCGGCATGATCCGGCTGGTCAGCAACATGCGAGACAATATTCCGCACGTGACCGAGGGCGCCCGCTGGGTGCAGGTCGTCCTGTCCCGGCTGGGCTACTATACGATGAGCATAGACAGCAAGTACGGCCTGGGCACCGAAAACGCCGTGAAAGCGTTCCAGCGCGCCTATGGCTTTGAGGAGCGGGACTATGTGACCCTCGGTGTCGCCCGCGCCATGATGGAGGCCTATTACCTGAGCGGCGGGAACCTCGGCGCGCTGAGGTAAGGAACCGCCTGACCATCGTTTATCACCGTCCGGGACGTCGGGCGGAATTAACATCAAGGAGGATATAGTGTGAAAACATCTTTTGCAAGTGCTGCAGGACCGCCAAACAAAAAAACGTATAGCAAACAAGCCTCTGAGAGGCGAAGATTGT
>CACXEB010000021.1 GCA_902766515.1 uncultured Eubacteriales bacterium | reverse complement strand
GGTCATCCGCCGGTTCGGCCTGCCCATCCGCGAATTCTTCATCTGGGGCGACGACATCGAATTCACCCGGCGCATCGCGGTGCGCGGTGGGCTGCCCGGATACTGGGTGCAGGAGAGCGCCGTCACACACGCCATGGCGGACAACGTCGGCAGCGCGATCGAAAGCGACCGGCCAGAGCGCCTGGGCCGCTATGAGTACGCCTACCGCAACGAGCATTATTTCTACCGCCGGGAGGGATGGCGCCGCTTCCTGCACTATACGGCGCGGTGCGCGCTGCACCTGCTGCGGGTCGCTTTCCGGGCCAGGGACCGCCGGCGGCAGCGCGCAGGCATCATCCTCCGGCAGTATTTCGCCGGTTTCCGTTTTCATCCCCGGATCGAAACAGTCCGGCCAGCCGCTGAAACATCCGCCGAAGCGTCAGAAAGGAACGTGGACCCGTTTGAGTAGCCCGATATCCGTCACCGTCGTCATGCCGTCGCTGAACGTCGCCGCCTATATCCGTCCCTGCATCGAAAGCGTCCTCCAACAGACGCTCAGGGACCTTGAGATCATCTGCGTGGACGCAGGCTCGACAGACGGCACCCTGGAGATCCTCGAGGAATACGCGCGGAAGGACAGCCGCATCACGATCCTGCATTCCGACAGAAAAAGCTACGGCTACCAGATGAACCTGGGCTTTGATGCCGCCCGCGGCGAATACCTGGGCATCGTGGAGACCGATGATTACGCGGAATCCGACATGTTCGAGCGGCTGCTGGACGCCGCCCGCCGCGACCGGCTGGATGTTGCCAAAGCCGGATATTTCCTGTATTATTCCAGGGAGCAGCGCAACGAGCCCTGCCCCATCGGCTCCAAGGCGATGTGCAGCCGCGTCTTCTGCCCGGTGACCGATTTCCGCTCGCCGGTGGAACAGGCCGAATTCTTCAATCTCAAGCCCACGATCTGGTCCGCCATTTACCGGCGGGAGTTCATCCGCGAGCAGGGCATCCGGTTCAACGAGACGCCCGGCGCATCCTACCAGGACCTGAGCTTCACCTTCCAGGTGCTGGCGCTGGCAGGGCGCGTCCGGCTGCTGCCGGAATGCTACCTCCACTACCGGCAGGACAACGAGCAATCGTCCGTCAATTCACCCGGAAAGGTTTACTGCGTGTGCGACGAGTACGACGCGATCCAGGCTTTCCTCGACAGCCATCCGACCCTCAAGGGCAGGCTGGAGCCGGTGATGGCCCGGATGCGGTACGATTCCTACATGTGGAACTACGGGCGGCTGGCCGACGAATACAAGCCGGCGTTCGTCCGGCGGATGAGCGAGGATTTTGCCGCCGACATGACGGCCGGGAAATGCGTCCGGCGGCTTTATCCTTTGTACAAATGGCGCACGATGGCGCTGGTTATCCAGGCGCCGGAGGAGTTTGAGCGCTGGAAGGCCGCTGAAAAGGCCGGACAGCCCTACACGCCCAGGCTTCCGGACGAAAGCCTGCCCCAGAAGCTGCGCGTCAGGCTGGCGGGCGGCATCGCCTGCGTCCGCGACCACGGCGTCGCTTATACCGCACGGTACGCTGCGGAAAAGATCCGGCGGAGAATACAGTCATGAACGGCCCCAGGATATCCGTCGTCATCCCGGTGTACAACGTTGAAAACTACCTGTCCCGCTGCCTGGACAGCTGCCTTATGCAGACGCTTTACGATATCGAGATCATCTGCGTGGACGACGGCAGCACAGACGGTTCGGCGGACATCGCAGCGGCCTATGCCCGGATGGACCCCCGCGTGCAGGTGATCCGCCAGGCGAACGGCGGCCTGTCCAGCGCCCGCAACACCGGGATCTCCGCTGCCGCCGGCCATTGGATCATGTTTCTGGATTCCGATGACTGTCTGGCGGAAAACGCCTGCGAGCGCATATGGATCGAGTCCATTGAGGCGCCTGCGGACGTCATCATCTTCGGCGCGGATACCTTTCCCGCCTACCCGAAGGCCAGGGGCTGGTATGACCAGGTACTGGGCGTCCAGGACCACCGGGAAAACCGGTTTCTCCCCCGGGTGCTGTTCGATACGCCCGGCAGCAAGCCCTTCGTATGGCGCCACGCCTACGACGCCGCCCACCTGCTGAAGACGGGCGTCCGTTTTGACGAGACCGTCCGCTACGGCGAGGACATGGTCTTCATCATGGAGATCTTCCCCCAGACCAGCCGCTTCTCTTTCATCTCGGATACCCTGTACCACTACCGCTGGTACCGGCCCAGCTCCATGATGGAAACCGCGAACCAGGACATGCTCCACCTTATCAGCCAGCACGCGGCGCTGACGGACCGCATCTGCGCCTACTGGCAGGACAGGGGCTGGATCGACCGCTATGACCGGGATTTCATCCGCTGGTTTGTCGATTTTCTGATGATCGACTGGGTCAGGAACAAGCAGCCGGACGATCAGAAGCGGCAGGCCGCGGAGGAAATCCGGGCGCTCGTTCAGAAGTATCACCTGGACGCGCACCGCGGGCTGCTCAATTTCCACCAGAAACGTTTATGGAACCAGGTGCTGTCGGCATAACCGCAGCGCAGAACCGTCAGACAGAGGCATTCATGCGTACATTACTGCTCAAATTCAAAAAGAATCAATTCCTGTTTGAAGAGCTGGTCAAGCGTGACTTCAAGCAGAAGTACAAGCGCACCGTGCTCGGCATGGTCTGGAGCATCCTCAACCCGCTGCTGACCCTGCTGGTCATGCGGCTGGTGTTCACGCAGTTTTTCGGACGGAACAAGGAATTCTACACGACCTACCTGTTCGCCGGCAACCTCCTGTTCAACTACTACAGGGAGGCCACCTCCGGCGGCATGAATTCCCTGATTGCCAACGCCAGCATTTTTACCAAGGTCAACGTGCCCAAGTATCTTTTCCTCCTCAGCAAGAATGTGTCCGCCGTCATCAACTTTGCCCTGACGCTGATTGTCTTTTTCATTTTCGCGGCCGTCGACGGGATCACCTTTCACTGGAAATTCCTGACGCTGATCTACCCGATCCTGATGCTCACGCTGTTCAACATCGGCATCGGCATGATCCTGTCGGCCCTGTTCGTTTTCTTCCGGGACATCCAGTACATCTACGACCTGTTTACCCTGCTGCTGATGTACATGTCGGCGGTGTTCTACTATGTCGACACCTATCCGCCGAATATGCAGAAGCTGTTTCTCCTGAACCCCGTTTACTGCACCATCCGGTATTTCCGTCTGGTCGTGATCGACAATGTCTTCCCCTCGCCGGTGCTTCACGCGCTCATGCTGATGTACGGCCTCGCCGCGCTGGGCATCGGCGCCCTGATCTACAAAACGCAGAACCAGAAATTCCTGTACTATGTCTGACGACGAAAGGTCCATTCCATGCCAATCGCAATCCGTGCCAATCACGTTTCCATCCGCTATATCACGGGTGATTTCAAGGACATCGGCCTGAAGGAATACATCGTCCGGCGGCTGACCGGCCATTACCAGGTGAAGGAGTTCTGGGCTGACCGGGACATCACCTTCACCCTGGAAAAGGGCGACATGCTGGGCATCATCGGCTCCAACGGCGCCGGAAAGTCCACGCTGCTCAAAGCCCTGACCGGCATCATGGCGCCGACGGAGGGCAGCATAGAGGTCAACGGCACCATCGCCGCGCTGCTTGAGCTGACCTCCGGTTTCGACCAGGACCTGACCGTCCGGGAAAACACCTTCCTGCGCGGGGCGATGCTGGGCTATACGCGCGCCTTCATGAATGAAAAATACGCAGAGATCATTGAATTCGCGGAGCTGGCCGACTTCCAGGACCGCCCCTTCAAGCAGCTGTCCAGCGGCATGAAATCGCGCCTCGCCTTTTCCATCGCCTGCCTGGTCCAGCCCGACATCCTGATCCTGGACGAGGTACTGGCGGTCGGCGACGGCGCGTTCCGCCTGAAAAGCGAGCAGAAGATGCGCGGCGTGCTGTCCAGCGGCGTCACGGGCATCCTGGTTTCCCACTCCCTCCAGCAGGTCCGCGCGATGTGCAACAAGATCCTCTGGCTGGACCATGGCCGCCAGGTCTGCTTCTCCGACCAGCCGGACGACGTCTGCTACGCGTACGAGAATTTCCAAACGACCAAAAAGCTGCCCGAGGTCATAGAGCACCATCATCCATCGGATGATCCGCAGCAGGATGCGCCGGCAGCGGCGTCCGGCCCCGCCGGGACAGACTGACCGGCCCGGACGACAGAACAATGCCAGGAGGGGCGCCTATGCCATTACGCTTCAGACCATCGCGTGCGCAGCATACCGGATCGCCTGTAGAGCATGATGAATAAACAATCCAACCGAAAAAAGCAGCTGATCCGCAAGTCCGGCGGGCATCCCTGTTTATCCGCCTTGTTAAGCCTGCTCATCAGCACGGCGATGGCTTTTGCCATTGCCGCGTCGGTTGAATATCCGGCGGATGCTTCGCTCACCGCGGCAGAAAGCCCAAAGACGCTTTCAGACCTTTTCCGGTGGGCCGCCACGTTTTTCCGCAGCGGGTACAATCCGTTTATCAGCCTGCTCGCGCTGATCGGCGGATGGCTGCTGTATCACCGCCGGGAGCAGATCCTGTCCCTGCCGTATGCCCGGAAACCCGGCCTGAAGATCATCAGCCTCCTGTTCGGCATTCTGAACACGGCCGGCCTGCTCCTGTTCCACCTGGACAGCCTGGCTGTCTTCCGCTCCTTGCCCTGGTGCATCATGGGGCTTGTGCTCGCGGCCGGCTATGCCGGTCTGTTCTGGTTTGCCGCGCTGCTGTTCTATGTCCTGTGGAACAAGCTGACCATGCCCGACAGGACCGGCCGGGCATCCTGGATCGACCGGCACCTGCTTTTATGCTGTTTCTGCGTCATCCTGCTCTGCTGGCTGCCCTCCCTGATCATCTATTACCCGGCCAGCATGGACTGGGACGTGATGGCCCAGCTGTACGCCTGGCGGTATGAGGCCAGCAACCACCATCCGTGGCTGGGCAGCTGTATCCTGGGATTGTTTTACGAATCCGGACATGCCCTGGGAAACGACAACCTCGGCATCTTCCTGTATGTACTGACCCGTTCCGTCCTCATGGCGCTGCTGTTTGCCAGGGTGATCACCCTGCTGCGGCAATATGGCATCAAAAGGCGGATCTGCCTGCTGTGCCTCGCCTTTTACGCGTTCACGCCGGTCTGGGGCGCCTATGCCAAGCACGCCTTCAAGGACACCCTGGGCATCGCGCTGTTTTCCGCCTACCTGCTGACGCTCATCCTGGTGATCCGGGCGATCCGGCAGCGCCGGCCCTGCGTCCGCCTCGCGGTCTGGAACGGCCTGGCCGGCCTGATGGCCGCGCTGATCCGCGGGAATTTCTTTTATGTGATCGCGCCGGTCACATTCGTCCTGCTGGCCGCTTCCCTTGTTATCCAGCGCCGGCTGCGCTTTGAGGGCTGCATCTCCTTCCTGTGCATCCTGTTTTTCGTGCCCTACAACTATTTCTTCCTGCCCCGGCTGGGAGTGGCGTCCGGCGGGGTCGCGGAAGCCCTGTCGCTGCCGCTGCAGGCCTCGGCCCGGATCGTCAGGGACCACGGCGACGAACTTCCGGAAGCGGACCGGGCGGCCCTTGACGAGTACCTGTATATCGACCGCGTGCCGGACAGGTATGACCCGATCCTGTCCGATCCCATCAAGGACAACTGCATCCGCTCGTTCGAGGACCGCGGTGAGAAATTCAGCGCCTGCCTGCACTGGCTGCTGGCGACCATCCGCTTATCCTTCCGGTATCCGGTCACGGCGCTGGAGGCGCTGATCGGCCACAGCAGCGGTTATTACGCTTTCACCCCCAACCGCCCAATCGGCGCCGGGAACTGGAACAGCGGCATGACGATCCTGTATACGATCAACAAGGATTCCTACATGTCGGCCTTTTTCCCTGACTTTGATTATGTGAAGGGCTTCGAGTCCGCCCGCAGCGCGCTGTACCGCTGGGTACTCCTGTGGGACACGCTGCCGGTGCTGAGCCTGACCGATATGTGCGCCCTGTACACCTGGCTGGCCGTCCTGATCGGCTACGACCTGCTGAAGAAGAAGCGGCTGCTGGACGCGCTGCCCATCGCCGCCCTGCTACTGGTCGTACTGACCTGCATGGCCTCTCCCGTCAACGACTGTTTCCGGTATTGCGCACCCGTCGCCGCTTCCTTCCCCGCGCTGCTGCTTCTGCAGGGCCAGCCGGACGGCCCGGACAAATCAACAAAAAAAGCCCACCGGACAGCCGTCTCCCGGCGGGCGGGCATCCTCCTCGGCGCGGCCGGCCTCGCCGCGGCCGCCTGCCTGATCCTGCTTCTCTCCTCCGTGGGCCGTGAGTACCTGGGCGCGCGGCGCGCCGTAGCCGAAGACATCGGGATCCGCCATGCGGTATCGGTCCGGAACCTGGCCCACAGGAACCAGGCCGGGCTGACAGAAGCGGGCTGCCTTCCGGTCGACCGCCTGCATCCGCTCAGCCAGGGCCCCGGTATCAGGCTGCACCGCGGCGTCTATGAAATCACCTATGACCTGACGCTGGCGGAAGCAGACCCCGCAGCGGACGCTCTCGCCCGGCTGAGCGTCAGCGCGGACAGCGGCCGGCAGCCGCTGCACACTTATGAGCTGAGCATTCATGATTTTGATGAACAGGGGCACGCGCAGCTGACCCTGCGGGAAACGCTGCCCCGCATGATGAGCGATATGGAATTCCTGGTTTTCCCCTTCGGAGATACCTCGCTGCTCGTCAACCATATCGCCTATCAATGCGTCGGCGATATCGCCGAATGAAAGGACCCGCCATGGACCGGATCGCCGTTCTCATTCCCTGCTTCAACGAAGCCCGCACCATCGGCAAGGTCGTCCGGGATTTCCGGGCCGCGCTGCCCGATGCCGTCATCTATGTGTATGACAACAACTCTTCCGACGGCACCGATGAAATCGCCCGCCAGGCCGGCGCCGTCGTGCGGTACGAGCGCCAGCAGGGCAAGGGCAACGTCATTCGCCGGATGTTTGCCGAAATCGACGCGGACTGCTATCTCATGACGGACGGCGACGATACCTATCCGCCGGACGCCGCGCCGGAAATGACCCGGAAGGTGCTGGAAGAACAGGCGGACATGGTCGTCGGCGACCGGCTGTCCGGTACCTATTACCAGGAAAACAAGCGGCCGTTCCACAACTTCGGCAACGCGCTGGTCAAGGGCCTGATCAATCTCCTGTTTCACAACCACATCCGGGACATCATGACCGGCTACCGCGCGTTCAGCTATCGCTTCGTCAAGACATTTCCCGTGCTCTCCCGCGGCTTTGAAGTCGAAACAGAAATGAGCATCCACGCCGTCGACAAAAACCTCGCGATCGCCAATGTGGTCATCGATTACCGTGACCGGCCCGCGGGCAGCAAGTCAAAGCTGAACACGTTTTCGGACGGCCTGAAGGTGCTGCGCACCATCCTGCGGCTGTTCAGCGCCTACCGTCCGGGCCTGTTCTTCGGCTGGATCGCCCTCGCGCTCGCCTGCCTGTCCGTCGGCTTTTTCATCCCGATCCTCATGGATTACAACCGCACCGGCCTGGTCGAGCGCATCCCGACCCTCATTGTCTGCGGCTTCGTGATGATCGCCGCGCTGCAGTCCTTCTTTTCGGGCCGGATCCTGCAGACCCTGTACCGCAAAAGCCGGCAGGATTTCGAGCTCGCCCTGATCCGGGCCATGAAGGAGCAGAAAAGGGAATAAAGCTCATGGTTTACGCATCGTCAGCGCGATGCGTTTCTTTTTGAGGTCGACGCTCAGCACGCGGACCTTGACGATATCGCCGATTTTGACGACGTCTGACGGGTGCCTGACAAAATGGTCCGCCAGCTCGGAGATGTGCACCAGACCGTCCTGGTGCACGCCGATATCCACAAACGCGCCGAAATCGATCACATTACGCACCGTACCGGTCAGTTCCATCCCGGGCGTCAGGTCTTCCATGGCCAGCACATCGCGGCGGAGGATCGGCTGCGGCAGCTCATCGCGCGGGTCACGGCCCGGCTTCTGCAGCTCGGAAAGGATATCGCTGAGGGTCGGAAGGCCGATGCCCAGTTCATCCGCCAACTTGTCAAGCCCATAGGCCCGGGCCCGCTCTCCGATGCCGGGGATGCCGCCGTTTTTCAGTGCGGTCGGCGGGCAGTCCAGCAGCTTCAGGAGGGCATTGGCAGCGTCATAGCTTTCCGGATGCACGGCTGTCGCATCCAGCGGATTGCGGCTGCCGGCCACCCGCAGGAAGCCCGCGCACTGTTCAAACGCCTTCGCGCCCAGCTTGGGCACTTTTTTGAGCGCGGCGCGGGTCGGGATCCCCTGCTCGTCGCGGTAGGTCACGATGCTCTGCGCCAGCTTGGGACCGATGCCCGCCACATGGGAAAGCAGCGCGGCGGAGGCCGTCGAAACCTCCACGCCGACCTGGTTCACACACTGCTCCACCACGCCGTCCAGCGCCTGGGTCAGCTCCGCCTGCTTCAGGTCGTGCTGGTACTGTCCCACGCCGATGGCTTTCGGGTCGATTTTGACCAGCTCGGCCAGCGGATCCTGCATGCGCCGGGCGATGGACACCGCGCTGCGCTGCGTCACGTCAAAGTCGGGAAACTCCTCCGCCGCCAGCTTGCTGGCGGAGTACACGGACGCACCGGCTTCGCTGACGATCACGTAGGCGACGCCGGGCAGTTCGGGCAGCAGCGAGACGATAAACTGCTCGCTCTCCCGGGAAGCGGTCCCGTTGCCGATAGCGATCGCGGTCACGCCGTATTTGCGGACAAAGCCCTTGATCAGCCGGGCGGCAGCTGCCTTCGCGGCCTCCTGGCCGGGCAGGGTAAAATGCCCGACCCCGGTATCCAGCACCTTGCCGTTCTCGTCCACCACGGCCAGCTTGCAGCCGGTGCGGAAGCCCGGGTCGACCCCGAGGGTGACCTTTCCCTTGATGGGCGGCTGCATCAGCAGCTGATGCAGGTTTTCCGAAAACACCCGGATCGCCTGCTCGTTGGCCCGGTCGGTCAGCGCGCCGCGGATCTCGCGCTCCATGGAGGGCGCCAGCAGGCGCTGCCAGGCGTCCTCACAGGCGAGGATCACCTGCGCCGTCGCTTCGGACCCCGGCCGCACATAGCGCCGGCGGATCGCCTGGATCGCCTTGTCGTCGGGCATCGTCAGGCTGACCTTCAGCGCCTCCTCACGCTCGCCGCGGTTGACCGCCAGGATCCGGTGCGCCGGCAGCGTCGCCACCGCTTCGCTGAAGGCGAAATACTGGCTGTATACGCTTTCATCCTCCTGCGCACCGTCCTTCGCCCGGTCGCTCTCCAGCACGCTGTCGCGCATCAGCAGCGTGCGCAGCTGCTTGCGCAGCTCCGCGTCGTCGCTGAAGGTTTCCGCAAGGATATCGCGCGCGCCGGCCAGCGCGGCTTCCGCGTCAGCCACGCCCTGCTCCGGGTTGACCAGCGCTTCCGCAGCCGCGCGGATGTCCGTGCCGGGTGCCTGCGCCAGCAGCAGCTCCGCCAGCGGCGCCAGGCCCTGTTCCCGGGCAATGGTGGCCCGCGTCCGGCGCTTCGGACGGTAGGGGCGGTACAGGTCTTCAAGCTCGGTCATCGTCGCGGCCGCCTGCAGCGACGCGCTCAGCGCTTCCGTCAGGACGCCCTGCTCCGTCAGTGCCTTCTCGATCTCCCCGCGCCGTTTATCCAATCCTCGCAGGTAATCCAGCCGCTCGCTCATCTCGCGCAGCAGCTGGTCGTCCATCGCACCGGTCATTTCCTTGCGGTACCGGGCGATGAACGGTATGGTGTTGCCCTGGTCCAGCAGATCGATCACCGCCTGCACCTGCGGCTGCTGCTGGCTGAACTCCGCCGATAGGGTCTGCGCATAATTCATCAATATCGCCTTCCTTTTCCAGAAAAAACAGGACGGCAGCCCGCCGGCCATTCCGACCGATGACTGCCGCCCCGTCGTAGTGGTAATGCTTGTCAGGAAACGCTGATTCAATGAGGTGGTTAAATGGCGCATGGATGATTTGGTATGATGAAGCCGTATGAAGCAAGGCGCAGCAGCGCTGCGTTGAGCGGAATGAGGCAAATCAGGCCGAATCAGGCATGTGCCGGATATGCTGCTGAATGAATCAGCGGTTCCTTAAATCACGCGCTCCGTCTCGCCGTCAAACAGGTAGACGCTTTCCAGCGGAATGGAGAAGGTGAGGGGGATGTCCGTCTCCGGCGTGTCGTGCGAGTCGACCTTGAGGATCGCCCGGTCATCGCCTGTCGTGATGTAGATATTCGTATTGTCGCCGAGCATTTCCGTCAGCTCCACATGGCTGTGGACCACATAGGCGTTCTGTTCCTCGCCGAGGTGGATCGCTTCCGGACGGAATCCGAACACGATCTTCTTTCCATCGTAACGGGCAATCTCCGGATATTTCCGGCTCAGGTCCAGCCGGTTGTCACCGAAGGCCAGCGTGCCGTTTTCTACCGTGCCCCGCACAAAGTTCATCGGCGGTTCGCCGATGAAGCCGGCGACGAAGACGTTTTCCGGCTTGAAATACAGGTCATAGGGCGTGCCGATCTGCTGCACATAGCCGTCCTTCATGACGACGATCCGATCCGCCAGCGTCATGGCTTCCGTCTGGTCATGGGTGACGTAGATGGTGGTCGCGCCTGTTTCCTGATGGATCTGTGCGATCTCATAGCGCATCGTCACGCGCTGCTTGGCGTCCAGGTTGGACAGCGGTTCGTCCATCAGAAAGACGCCGACCTTGCGGATGATGGCCCGGCCGATGGCCACGCGCTGGCGCTGGCCGCCGGACAGCGCGCGCGGCAG
>CACXEB010000020.1 GCA_902766515.1 uncultured Eubacteriales bacterium | reverse complement strand
CGCCGACCGTCTCCTTCCACATGAAAAAGCTGGAGGACGCGGGACTGGTCGTTTCCCGCAAGGAACAGTATTACACGGTCTATGCCCTGAACCGCGGCATCCTTGAAAAAACCATTTATGAGGTGGCGGCTTCCGAGCCGGAGCAGATCGATGAGCAGCAGCAACGGGAGGAGGTGTACCGGCAGAAGGTCATCAAAGCCTTCTTTGACTATGACAAGCTGCGTGCCATCCCGGTGCAGCGCAAAAAGAAGCTGATCTGCTACGAGCTGATCGCCGCGCATTTCGAGCCCGGCAGGGTGTATGAGGAGAAAGAAGTCAACGCCATCATCTCTCCGATCTATGAGGACTACTGCACCATTCGCCGGGATATGATCAGCGAAGGAATCTTCCGGCGGGATGGCACAAAATATATCCGGCTCAGATGATTCAGGATGGAGGAGAAGAACCGATGGAATACAGGATCGAGGCTCTGACAAAAGAAGACGCCGCGTATATCGGCGAAAGGATCAACGGGATCGTGCCGCACGAAGTGGACGCGGACGAAGAAGAATTCGTGCTCAAAATCGAAAACGAAAACGGTGAGATCATCGGCGGATGTATTGCTGAAGCATACGAATACCACTGGTCGAGAATGTTTCTTGACACCCTTTGGGTGGATGAACGCTGGCGTCATCAGGGAATTGGCTCGATGATCATCCGGGAAGCGGAACGCATCGCAAGGGAAAAAGGCTGCCGTGTCATGACGCTCGGCACCGCCAGCTATATGGCCAGGCCTTTCTATGAAAAGCACGGCTACACGGTGTTTACGACGCAGAAAAACCCAAACGGCTATATCAGCTATTCCCTGGTCAAATACCTTGACAGGGACACGCCGGAATATGTGCCGACGAACAACAGCGGCGCGCGGTTCAGGGTTTCGCTGGGCAGCGAGGATGACGCGGACGTGATCGAAAACGGCATTCATACCTACAGCGCAAACTATGAACCGGAATACGAGCGCGTTGATTTCGATCAGAAACTGGTGGACAAAGACGGCAGGTTTGCCGCCGGCGTGATCGCGGACGTGGACAAAGGCGCCTATGGCTTCATCGACGCGGTGTTTGTGGAAGAACCGCTGCGGCTGCAGGGCCTGGGCACGTATCTTCTTAAGGAAGCCGAAGCGCTGGCAAAGGAAAACGGCGCTTCCATGATGCTGACGAACGCGGGCGACTGGAACGTCGGTTTCTTCCAAAGGAACGGCTATCTGCTCCGAGGCGAACTCAAAGACGTTCCCAAGGGGCACAACTGCTACGAGCTCTATAAAATGATCTGATGCGGAACGGCAGACGTGGCATCCATCATGTACGCATGTACGTGAAATGGTGGCCGGAAGTTGTTATATAGACGCAGCAGGGCAGAAAACGCTATAGAACACTTTCCGGGCCGATTTTCGCGTACATGCGTACCTGACCTTTGTATAGTGACAAGGATATCTCTGTATGGTATAATCATGTCACTTCGGAAGGCGGGGCCAGGATATACTGATTCGGGGAGGCTTGTCGGATGCGGCACATGATCAGGGAGATCCTCAGCTTGATCCATAAAGGTACGGATCGGGCGACAGACGCGAAGCCGGCGCAGAAGACGCCTGCGGATGCCTGTGGAGCAGCCGCGGATCAGTATATGAATGAAACGCAGCACGCAGCAAGGCAGGAGGAGTGCGGCAGCGACCTGTGCTGGTCACTGGATGAATCGGGATTGCTGACCGTTTCCGGTACGGGCCGGATCACGTGGACGGAACAACATTTCCTTCAGAAGGTCTATCCCTGGACGCCGCAAAAAGACAGGATCAGAAGCGCCGTCATCAAAAGCGGCGTGACCTGGATCGGGGAAGACTGTTTTCTGGCCTGCGGTCATCTGACAAGCGTTACCCTTCCCGAGAGCCTGACGGGCATCGGCAGGCGCGCATTCAGTAATTGTACAGCGCTTGAAGGCATGGAGCTGCCGGACGGTGTGACGGCCATCGGGGAACAAGCGTTTTTCAATTGTGGTAAACTGAAAAGCATCGTCATCCCGGAGGGCGTAAAACAGATCAGCAAATTCGCCTTCTCCCGCACCGGTTTGGAATGCATCACGCTACCGTCATCGCTGATCGTTATTGAGGACAGCGCGTTTGCCCATAACAGCCTGAAAAGCATCGATCTGCCGGAGCATCTGGAGCGCATCGGGGATCATGCCTTCGAGGGCAGCTGGCGCCTTGAAGCCATCAGGGTCCCGGACAGTGTGCGGTCGATCGGGTACCGCGCGTTTGCGGATTGCCGGAATCTGAAAAGCGTCACGCTGCCCAGGCGTCTGCAGGAAAACGGCGGATATGTGTTCGCTGGCTGCGGGGCCCTCGGGCATATCGGCATCCCGGAAGGGACCACGGTCATCGGGGACTTATTGTTCACGGATTGCGCTCAGCTGAAAACCGCCGCGATTCCTGCCAGCGTCACAGACATCAGGGCCTATGCGTTCACCCGGTGCCCCGGGATGGCGTGCTTCCATGTGGACCCGGAGAATCCGGTGTATTCCGCCATGGATGGATGCCTGTACAGTAAAAACGGACGGAAACTGATCCGATGTCCCCAGGGGAAACAGGGGACCATCGCTGTGCCCCCGGGGGTCACGGAAATCGGCGACACCGCGTTCCAGGGCTGTGACCGGCTGGAGGAGATCATCCTGCCGGAAGGGCTGACGCGCATCGGAAAGCGGGCATTCGCCTATTGTCAGAAGCTGGCGCAGATCCATGTGCCGGATACGGTGAAAACCATTGATCAGGCAGCATTCACGCATTGCGTCAGCCTGAAGGGGATCGCGTTGCCCCATTCCCTTGAAGCGATCGGTTCGGAAGCGTTTCTGGATTGCCAGGCGCTCAGCGCCGTGGAGATTCCGGAGACGGTTTCTCTCCCCAGGCAGCGGAATATCTTTCTGGGCTGCAGCCCCAGGATACCCGGGTTCGATGATCCTTTGGACGCGGCGCAGCAATCCGTTGAGGCGCTGAATGACGACCTGGCCGGATTCTCATCGGACTATCTGGACGCATGCAATTCAAGTTACCTGTTCGATTTTGAGGAAGTCGATGCGCCGGAAGCAGGGGATGTCGGGAAGCAGATCGATCATCCGGGTGAATATTTCCTGAAAATCATCGAAGACCTCATTCTGAACCGGGGTGTTCCGAAAGATCGATACACCGATGACGTGCCTGCCCGGATGCGGGACAGGATCATGGAAACGCTGGACAGCGCCGAGGCGGAAGTATTCGACCTATCCCCGAAAGGATGGGCGAAATACGGCATCGACGAGGACTGGATGGCACAATTGGCGTTCCTTGTGCGGGTCCCCGGCGAACGGGAGCACTGGTTTGCCTTCTGGACAGGGTGGAGCGATTAAGCATCCGGAGGATTTGTTGGATATATGAACGTCATCGAATTTGGCAAAGATCATCCTGAAACGATCATGCTGCTGCACGGCGGCGGGCTCTCCTGGTGGAACTACCGGGAGGAAGCGGAGCTGCTGAAGGACCGGTTTCACGTCGTCCTGCCGGTGCTGGACGGGCACGCGGGGAGCGATCTTCCCTTCACGACGATCGAAGACAACGCCGACCATCTCCTCTCGTACATCGACGAGCGCCTGGGCGGTTCGGTCCTGCTGATCGGCGGGCTGTCCCTCGGCGCGCAGGTCCTGCTGGAGATGCTGTCGCGGCGCGCGGGGCTCTGCCGGCACGCCATCGTGGAGAGCGCGGCGGTGATCCCCTCGAAGCTCACGCACGCGCTGGTCGGTCCCGCTTTCGGCGTCAGCTACGGGCTGATCAAACAGAAGTGGTTCGCGAAGCAGCAGTTCGCCGCCCTGCACCTGAAGCCGGACCTGTTTGACGATTACTACCGCGATACCTGCCGGATCGGCCGGCAGGACATGATCGCCTTCATGAAAGCCAACACCGCCTACGCGCTGCGGGAATCCGTCACCCGCTGCGGCGTCCGGACGCGCGTGTTCGTCGGCGCCCGGGAGCCCGCAGCCGTCCGCCGCTCCGCCGTCCTCATCCGGGACCGCATCCCGGGCAGCACGCTGACGGTACTCCCCGGTTTCCGGCACGGGGACTTTTCCGTCAACCACGCGGCGGAGTATGTCAAAGCCATCGAAGACATCCTGAAGGGAGACTGAGAAGATGAGTACGACGATGTTCACCGAAGCGATGATCGCCCCGTGCGGCCTGGACTGCAGCCTGTGCAAGCGCGCCCTGGCGGACGAGAACCCGTGCCCGGGCTGCCTCGGTCCCGACGACCACAAGCCGGAGTTCTGCGCCCACCGCTGCGGCATCATCCTCTGTCCGAAGCGCCGGGAGCGCGGCTACCGCTTCTGCGACGCATGCCCGGACTTCCCCTGTGAGGACGTGATGGAAAAGGAGACCCGCTACACGTCCAAATACCCGCTGACCGAGTCCCCGCTCGAAAACCTGCGCGACATCCGGACCCTCGGCATGTCCGCCTTCCTCGCCAAGGAGCGCGCCCGCTGGGCCTGTCCAACGTGCGGCCGCCCCATCTGCGTCCATACCGCTTTATGCTCCGGATGTCATAAACAGTACGGAAAGACAGCACAGAGCTGAAAATCGCATAGAACACTTTCCGGGCCGATTTTCGCGTACATTCGTACGTGGAGTAACACCCGTTCTCATACCGCTTTACGTTCCTGTCCTGTAGAAGCTGACATGGCGGCGGCGGAAGGACGTCACGCAGGAGTCCTTCCGCCGCCGCCATGATTGGGTACCGGCATCGCCGTTTTCCTGTCACCGGTATGGGATAGCGGGTTGACCCGGATCTTTTCTGAAGCTGGTACACTTTCCGCTCAATCTGACCAGGTATCATGTTCCCGCTTCAGTTCCCCGTTTCGTCTGCGGTGATCATGTCACCGTTCCTTCGTCCGTACAGTGTACCCAGTCCCCCTCCAGCCGCCCAGACAACCCGTTCCCAGTTCCCCGTTCACCCGCATGGCGGCGGCGGAAGGACGTCATGCATGAGTCCTTCCGCCGCCGCCATGACCAGGTATCGTTGAAACGGTTCAACTGCCCTATCTATATGCTACATCCGCGCTTTTCATAACGCAAGTGCAACTTTCTGCCAATTTCCTGCCAAAAGTCCACAAATGTCACTGTTCACCGGCTACGCAAAACGGGAATAGAAGCATCCAAAGAGGATCATTGGGTGATCTCTCCACACGCCAGTGACGACCAGACTGCCCCGCATGCGGGAGGCCGAAGGCCGAACCGGAGGCGATGGGATGGGAGTGCCGCAGAGGACGCGCCGAGGGGAGCCGCGAGGGGGCACACCCTCGCGTACAATCCGCAGCAGCGGCATGTACGGTGCGAGGACGAAATCGCGTCAGCGATTT
>CACXEB010000019.1 GCA_902766515.1 uncultured Eubacteriales bacterium | reverse complement strand
CCGTACCTGGAGACGCTGGTGCCCCAGCTGATCCTGGCGGTCATCCTGCTGGTGACCTTCATGGTTGCCCACTACCGCGGAAAGATCGCGGCGGTCCGGGCAGAGTACGCGCACAAATGACGATGCCTTGACCGCCGCCCCGCGTGGCCGGTCCGGACATACAAACACATTGTTCAAACGAGGAGGAGTTATTCATGAAAAAGTTCTTTGCGATCCTGCTGGCGGCGATGATGATGCTGAGCCTGGTGCCCGCGATGGCGGAGCAGGTGGAAGCGACGGAAGAAGGCGAGTTCCCCGAGTATCCGATCGGCCCGGCCGGTGTGGAAGATAACGAACAGGAAGTCGGTTTCATGAGCATTTCCGCCGTGTATTTCCAGCCCGTTGACATGGCGCCCGCCGGCAAGTCCCTGGCCAAGGAAGACGCCACCTGCCATGTGGAAGCGGACATCACCGCGAACGAGAACCCCTACGGCTTCGGCGTGGGTGACTGGGTGCCCTACCTGACCATCAACTACGTGATCAAGGACAAGGACGGCAACATCATCGCTGACGGCGCGTTCATGCCGATGGCCGCTTCCGACGGCCCGCACTACGGCGCGAACATCGCCATTCCGGACGGCGAAGGCTACAGCATGACCCTGAGCATCCTGAGCCCCGCGGAAAACGGCTACCTGCTCCACATCGACAAGGAAACCGGCGTGGCCGGCAACTTCGAAGTCGACTGGGTCGAGCCTCTCGAAGTGACCTGGACGGATTGGGACTTCGTGAACCTCTGGAAGTAATCTCCGGAAAATGACGCTTGCGCCGGAACGCGATCCGCGGGGGATCGCCTTCCGGCGCGTTATCCTGTGAACGGACGGATTGAGGCAAACCATGTACAAATACCTGTACCTGACCATAGAGGAACTGCTGATCACCGTGACGCTGCTGGCGCTGGCCGCCGCGCAGCTGGCCCGCCTGTACGGGCCGCGGGGCCGGGCGGCTGTCGCCATCGGAGCCGCGGCCGGCATCGCGCTGTCCGGAGCCATTACCTGGTGCCGCAATGTGATCGAGTGGAACCGCTGGATGAACCGGTGGATGAATGTCAACCAGCAGGACGTGTATTTTTCCTATGCTGTCCTGGCGTCGTCCCTGCTGTTTCTGGCCTGCCTGGCGCTCCATCGCGTGCTCGGCAGGTCCGCCGTGGGACGCGCCGCGCACCTGACGGCGGGCGGACTGCTTGCCGCGTCGCTCAACCTGTACGAAATGCCCGGCATCATCGCGAATCCCCTCAATTTCGACACGATGGGCAACGGGGTCCTCTCCGGGGAGTTTTTCCTGCGGCTGGGCGGCTGGCTGCTGGCGCTGCTGGTGCTGACGCTGTACGCCGTCTGGCTGTACCGGTGCGCGATGCGGCTGCGCCACGCCTGGCTGCTGACCGCCGCGCTGGTCATCGGCCTGGTCGGCAATGACGTGCGGATGTTCGGCCTGATCCTCCGATTCTGGACGGCGGGCGCAAAATGGCTCGGCTGGCCGGTGAAATACCGGAAGGCCGACTATCCCTGGGCCTTCCCGCTCAGCCGGTTCGCTTCCAGCGGCATCTTCTTCTTTTCGATGCTGGCGGCGGTGCCGGCGGCGCTGATCCCCGCGGCGGTCTTCCTGGAGCACCTCAGGGTCACGGAGCCGTATGACAACAGGGCCCAGCTCAGGCGGCACCGCTTCAACAACCGGAAGATCCGGCGAATGGCCCTGCGGGCCGTCGCCTGCTTCGCGGTGTTCGTGGTGAGCCTGACGGCAGTCAAGGCGTATGCGACGCGCAAGATCGAGCTGTCGCCGCCGGAACCCTACACCGTGACGGAGGACAGTATCCTGGTGGACCTGGAACAGGTCAGCGACGGGCACCTGCACCGCTTTGAGTACACCACCGCCAACAAGATCTCCGTGCGCTGGATCGTGGTGAAGAAGCCGAACGGCGGCGCTTACGGCGTCGGGCTGGACGCCTGTGACGTCTGCGGCAACGCGGGCTATTATGAGCGCGGCAGCCAGGTGGTGTGCAAGCGCTGCGACGTGGTAATGAATATCAATACCATCGGCTTCAAGGGCGGCTGCAACCCGATTCCGCTGGCCTACAGCATCGAGGAGGGCAAAATGGTCTTCCAGCTGGAGGATATCCTGGCCGGCGAAGTAGAATTCAAATACTGACAAAGGGGGAAAGGACGAATGCTGTTCAGAATGATCCGCGGCGCGCTTTTCCGTCAGAAGGGAAAAATGCT
>CACXEB010000018.1 GCA_902766515.1 uncultured Eubacteriales bacterium | reverse complement strand
CGTTCCGCAGGATCCGGCCGCCTGTATGGTTGGACGGATCGACCGGCAGGACCCGGATCTCCGTGGTGCCGCACTCCGTGCAGGTATAGCGGCTCATTCCCTCTGCGGCGCAGGTGGCCGGATAGCGGAGGACGCCCCCGTCCCAGGTATGCCGCTCCGGGTCGGCCGGGAGGATCTCGTTTTTGGTTTTTCCGCAGACCGCGCAGGTATACCGTTTCAGGCCCTCGAAGCTGCAGGTCGCGGGGTGGACCAGGATGCCCGCGCCCCATTGGTGTCCGGCGGGTTCGCCCTCCGTCGCGCCGCAGACCCGGCACGTTTTCGGCGCTGTGCAGGTCGCTGCCTGCCAGTCGTGCAGGCCCGTCGCCGGCAGGGCCCGGCCTGTGATCACCCGCTGGTTGCAGTCCAGGCAATAGGTATCGCCGGTGTAGCCCGGCGCGCCGCAGGTCGGTGTCCGGTCGTCCCGGAGCGCTGTCGCGCCGGCATGGTGGTCCGGATCAATCTCCGTCTCCAGCGTCAGTGTCAGGCCGCAGGCGGCGCAGACGGATTCCCGCAGGCCCTTTTCGATGCAGGTGGCTTCCCGGATGACGCGGCTGCCTTCCCACTGGTGGCCGGGGGTCGGGATCACCCGGCCTTCCTCCAGGCGCTGCCCGCAGTCAGCGCAGAAAACATCGCCCGTATAGCCCGCCAGTGTGCAGCCGGCGGTTTTCCGGCCCCGGAGCTCCGTCGCGCCCGTATGGTTTTCCGGGTCCGGGCTGCCCTCCGTCTCCCCGCAGGCCGCGCAGGTCTTCGGGCGCACGCAGGTGGCCGGCTGCCAGGTGTGGACATGGCGCTCATACCCGCAGTACGGGCAGAGGTCTCCCACGAGTTCGGAGACCCGTTTTCCGCAGCCCGGGCAGAGCCAGTAATCCGCTCCCGCCGCCATGGCGGACAGGAGGACCCAGCACAGCGCCAGCGCGGTCAGGGCCGGCAGGATGCGGCAGCGTTTCATGGCGTCATGCCCCCCAGACCGTAAAGCTCTGCGCCCTCAGCACATCCGGCTGCGCGGCGCCGGCGCCGATCGCGTGGAGGCAGGTGCGGGCGCGGAAGGGCGCCTGGAGCGCTTCGGGAAGGAGAATATCGACGGGGGAGGGGTTGACGGTCAGCCAGAGCGACCCGCGGCGGTAGATCAGCGCCCGGGGCGCGCCGGGGATTTCGACGGGCTCAAAGTCCGCGTCGGCGTTCAGGTCGGGCTGGCTGTGACGGAGCGCCAGCAGGGCGCGCATGGTCTCCAGCAGCGAGGCGGGATCGCCGGTCTGCTTTTCGACGGTCGGCGCGTCCGGGGCGCTGTCCACGGGCAGGTAGAGCCGGTCCGGCGCGGCGTCGGAGAAGCCGAGGTTCGGGCCTTCGGACCACTGCATGGGGGTCCGGGTGCCGGTGCGGGTATAGCCGCCCTCTTTGGTGGCGACACCGGGCTGGTACCGCATGCCGATCTCGTCGCCGTAATAGATGAAGGGGACGCCCGGCAGGGTCAGCAGGAAGGCGTAGGCCAGCTTGAGCTCGTCGGGGGTCAGGTCCGGGCAGGCGCGGGGGGTGTCATGGTTGCAGGTGATCAGCGCGATATAGCCGGTGGGCCGCGCCGCCTCGTACCGGGGCAGGAAATCGCTGAGGAAGCGGCGGATGTCGCCCTCGCCGTCCCGGCGGAAGAAGCTCCGGGCGCCGTCGCGCAGCAGGGTATGGTAGCCGTTGTCGCCGTGCTCCAGGTAAAAGTCCATGTGGAAGCCGCCGCTGGCGATCGCCTGCCAGGGGCAGGACCATTCCGCGACCAGCGCGGCGTCGGGATATTCGCGGTCCAGCATCGCGCGGATGTCCCGCCATACGGCGCAGGTGCCGCTCTTCAGCTCGTCGTCGCCCTTCACCAGGGACGCGGCCATGTCCACGCGGAAGCCGTCCGCGCCGCGGCTGAGCCAGAAGCGCATGACGTCCTTCATCGCCTCGCGGGTGGCCAGGGCCTCCGGGCTGTCCATGGCGCTCTGCCAGGCTTCCTTCGGATGGAGCCAGCCGTAATTCAGGGCGGGCTGGCACTTGAAAAAGTTGAGCATGTACGTGCCGTTGCGCGGAAACTCGCCGCCGACATAGGGCGCGCCGGGCACGCCCCGGAACCAGTCGTCCGTCCAGATGTAGCGGCCGGAGTACTCGTTGGGGGCCGCTTCGCCGCTCTTCAGGAACCACGGATGCTCCTCGGAGGTATGGCCCGGCACCAGGTCCAGCAGGACGCGGATGCCGAGGCGGTGCGCCTCCTCAAACAGGCGGACCAGGTCGTCGTTGGTGCCGTAGCGCGGGGCGGCGCGCAGGTAATCGCGCACGTCGTAGCCGGCATCCTTGAAGGGCGAGTCAAAGCATGGGTTGATCCACAGCGCGTTGCAGCCCAGGCTGCGGATATAAGGCAGCCGGGCGGCAATGCCCGCGAAGTCGCCGATGCCGTCGCCGTTCGTGTCACAGTAGGTCTGGGGGTATATCTCATAGAAGACCGCGTCCTTCAGCCACGCGGGGGTCACGGATGTTCCGTTGCTCATGCTGTCGCTCCTTCCTGATCGTCGCTGCGCAGGGTTTCGTCGTTTACACGGATAAAGCAGGGGCGCTCGCCGGGGGTCTTGTTGGGCCGGTGCAGCGTCAGGTACAGCGCGCCGTCCAGGCCCCTGAAGAGCATGCCGTGGCCGCCGTCCCGGGTGAACAGCGGGGGCACCTGCTCAAACTTTCCGTCGATATCGCCGGTGTCGCTGCGGGCCGCGCCCAGCGTATAGCCGGACTCCGAAATGCTGGACCACAGGCAGTACAGCGCGCCGTCCGGCGTCCGCCACAGGAACGGCCCGTCCGTCACGCGGCCCCGGATGCCGCTGGAATGCTGGATCTCCTTGGCCCAGGGGGCGTCCGACGCGCGGAACAGCAGGCGCGGTTCGCCGCAGGCGGCCCTCAGGTCGTCCGTGAGCGGCATGGCCAGGACCTCGCCGTCGCCGATCTGCACCCATTCGTGGCAGAACACCATCCAGGGCTTCCCCGCCCGGTCAACATACATGGTGCCGTCCAGGCAGGCCCAGTCCGGCGGCGTCACGCGGCCGTCGCTGTGCGGCCGGAAGGGACCCATGGGGCTGTCTGCGCAGAGGATCGCGGTGCCGCGCGGGACGTCTTCCGCCTTGAAGCTGGCGAACATGTACCATTTGCCGCGCCAGCGGTGCACCTCCGGCGCCCAGTAGTTGCGGTCCGCCCAGAAATCGCCGTCGTTGTGGAAGCAGGCAAACGGCCCGTCCCAGTGCTGGAGGTCCGTCCCCGTATACACGTCGAATCCGTCCGCCAGCCCCCAGCACGTCGGGCCGCGGGTGCCGTACAGGTAATACTTTCCGCCCTCCGTCACCACAAAGGGATCCCGGATGTGGATATCCTGATTCAGCAACTGCATTCATCACCTTTCCGGCGCCGCCGCGCCTGTTTCGTCCATGCCGCGGAGCGCT
>CACXEB010000017.1 GCA_902766515.1 uncultured Eubacteriales bacterium | reverse complement strand
GAGTGCCGCAGAGGACGTGCCGAGGGGAGCGCGAGGGGGCACACCCTCGCGTACAATCCGCAGCAGCGGCATGTACGGTGCGAGGACGAAATCGCGTCAGCGATTTCTACCTTGCGGTGTTTCCGCCCGGGAGGGTCGTAGGCCCGACAGGAAACGCCGTGGGGGGTCCCGAAGGGGGGACGCCAGTCCCCCTTTCGCTCCCTGTGGAGTCGCAGACGGAACAGGGACATCATACACTGAGATGCCGATCCATCAGCCATGCCGTCACAACGTACATGATGCCGGCGAAGGCCAGGGAGATCGCGCTGGACCACCACAGGCGCGGCAGCCAGGCGAGCGTGCCGGTGCAGGCGTTTTCCAGCGTGGAAAACAGGATGGAGATCAGGATGAAGGCCAGCAGGCTGAAGAAGCCATTATGTTTTTTGCCGGCCAGCAGGCAGGTGGAGATGACGTCCGCGAGGTACGCGATCATCACCGTGGACAGCCAGCCGGTCAGGAACGCCACGGTCAGAGCGATGAAGGTCGGCGCGTTCAGCTGCAGCTCCATCTGCAGCTGGCGCATCACTTCCTGGATCGTGCGCATGAGGTCTTCCAGGATCCCGTAATGGCCCATCAGCAGGGTGATGTCCAGCGCCCCCAGCGCGAAGAAGAACGCGCCCGCCGCCAGCATGGACAGCCCGTTTTCCAGCACCTTCGCGCCCAGGATGCGGTAGCAGCTGTGGGGCGTCATGTACAGCATGTAGCCCTGCTTGGTGTTCATGTCCTGGTGCATGGTCACCACGCTCTGGATGCCGATGTACAGGATGCCGCCGAGCGCCAGGAAATACAGGATCACGCACGTCAGGATATTGTATTCTTCACTGCCCAGGTACAGTGTCGCGAGGAACGCCAGCTCCGCGAACAGGGTGATCGTCAGGAGAATCAGCTTGGTGTGCCAGGTCTTGCGGATTTCATATTTGATCAGGTTCTTCATGGTGTCAGCCTCCTGTATGCCCGTAAATCTGGCGGTAATCGTCCGCCATGGAGCACCCGGTCGCGATGCGCTCCTCTTCCACGTCCACGCACTTGATCAGCCTGCCCTCGCTCAGGTACACGGCCCGGTCCGCCAGGGTCTCCATTTCTTCGACGAGGTGGCTGGACATCAGCAGCAGCTTGTCCGGCGCGGCGGACTCGATGATGGCCTGCTTGATCTGGTCCCGGGCCAGCAGGTCGATGCCGTTGAAGGGCTCGTCCAGCATCCAGACGCGCGCGTCCCGCGCCAGGCTGACGGCGATCTTGGTCTTCGCCATCATGCCCGAGGACAGCGCCCGGGTCTTGAGCGCTGGATCCAGTTCAAAGGTCCGCAGCAGGGCTTCGTACCGCTGCATCGAGAAATCCCGGAAGAAGTCCTGGTAATAACGCCCGACATCCCGGATCGTCATCCAGTTATAGAAGTACGGCTCCGTCGACATATAGGCAATGGACGCGCGGCTGGCGATGCCGACCGGCTGGCCGTCAAAGCTGACGGTCCCGGAGGTGGGCTTGCACAGGCCCGCCGCCATCTTCATCCAGGTGGTTTTGCCGCTGCCGTTCGGGCCGAGCATGGCGTAGATATGGCCCGGATCCATCGAAAGGGTTACATTGTCCACGGCGGTTTTCGCGCCGAATTTCTTGGTCACAGCATTGCTTGCCAGCATGTTATTCCTCCTCTTGTTCCGTTTCTTGTTCCGCCTGCTCCAGGAATTGCGCCGCTTCGCCGCGCGCGAATCCCAGGGCTGCCATCTGCTTCAGGTACTGCCGCGCGGCGGTCTGCGCCAGGTGGTCCCGCAGGCAGGCGATGCGGGCGGCGTCTTCCGTCACATACGTCCCCATGCCGCGCCGTGTCTCCACCACGCCTTCCTTCTCCAGCTCCTGGTACACGCGGGCGGCCGTGTTGGGGTTGATGGTATACTGCAGGGCCAGGTCCCGGCCGCCGGGCAGCTTGCCGCCGGGCGGCTGCCTGCCGGTCACAATGTCCGCCTTGATCTGGTCCGCCACCTGCATCCAGATGGGTCTTGCCGCTTCAAAGTTCATCGTGCGCTCCTTTCTTGGTTCATTAGTGCACTATGTGTATAATACACTAATACAGAAAGCCTGTCAAGTACTTTTTTGAAGTTAGAGGCAGTTAATTTTATTGTTTTTTTGGACCGGATATGGTATGATAACGGCAACACGCGATGAGCGTTACAATGAAGGAGGAACCATCATGGCTTACAAAATTACAGATGCGTGCATCGCCTGCGGCGCCTGCGCCAGCGAATGCCCCGTTGAAGCGATCTCCGAGGGCGACGGCAAGTACGAAATCGACGCCGACAAGTGCATCGACTGCGGCACCTGCGCCGAGACCTGCCCCGTGGGCGCTCCCACCCAGGCGTAATCCGGACTGAAACCGGCAAAACGGGCCTGCCATTGCGGCAGGCCCGTTTTATGTTGTGTGCTGTGAGGAATATTGATCAATGAACGTGTTGTTTTTCTTTTCAATCCACTCAATCTGTCCGTGAACTGCGCAAACAGCGATCATGTATTCCTGTCTGTATTCTTCTCCGTCCAACAAGTATAACCTGATCAGCCATGTTGGATCATTATCATTGATTTCTGAGCATGGAAGCATGATGACAGAAGAATCGATACAGTATTCGATTATATCAATCGCAAGTTCATTGGCATTGACATAATCCTGAATCAATTTCAGTACTGCTTCGTATGGTAAAACGGATTTCTCAACCGACAGTATTTCAACATCATTGAAGAAGCCCGATGGATGGCCATATTCCTGATAAAACGCCGCCTTGATTTCAGGAGGCCAGAACTGCCAAATCCGGCCATACCTTTCATTATACCCTTTTTGTTCTTTGATCCGCTCTGTTCTGTACCAATGGTTTGCTTCGGTCATATAGCGTTCCAATAATAACGGAAAGATTTCATCGTCTTCATTTTCCAGAAGAATACAGTCGCTGTCAAATAAAACAACATACTTCAATGGTTCTATCATACGGCCGTCTTTGCCACTGTAAATATGCCCCTGGCACGCTGTCGCCAAATGATTGTTATAAATATCATGATAAGTAAAAACCACCTTCCATAATTCTCTGTCTTCCCACCATTCGACATGATGGTCGAACTGATGATCAATAAAAGAATATGAGAAGCCGGTGGTTCTATGAAAATATTCCTTCGCATCGTAGACCATTTTGCCGAACCCATTCTCTGCGAACGCATGTAATACCGTGTTTGGCATAACAAGACAGAGAACAAGACAGATCATTATCGCGCGTTTTATTGTATACATCAGCTTATCGAAGGTATATGGCTGCAACCCGTTCTGTGTTACGATTGTTACCTGAGTTTCTGTCTTTTCATGCTGATTGGATCCTTCACCCGCTTCGCGGCTCAGGATGACAGGAATGTTTATTGGCATCGAAACAATCCGCCGCTGCAGGTGTTTTTCTCGTTTCATATGCATCTCCTGTATGCTTTTCGCGGTTGCCTTTCGTGCAAAAGCAGCGGCGTACCAGACTGTCCCCAAATCACAGGAGGCCGCAGGCCGAACTGTGATTCCCGCGGCCGTTCAGTTCCCACAGCCCAGCGGCGTCCCAGACAGTCCCCGAATCACGGGAGGCCGCAGGCCAAACCGTGATTCCCCCAGCCATTCAATTCCCACAGCCCAGCGGCGTCCCAGACAGTCCCCGGAGGCGGGAGGCCGCAGGCCGAACCGTCGTCCATCCCCGCCATCCAGTCCCGCAGCCCAGTGACATACCAAAATGTCCTCTGCGGCACGGAATCCCGGAGTCCGCCGGTTCACCCGGCGGATGAGGCCGCAGGCCGAAACCCGTAGGGCGATGGGATGGAAGTGCCGCAGAGGACGTGCCGGGGGGAGCCGCGAGGGGGCACACCCTCGCGTACAATCCGCAGCAGCGGCATGTACGGTGCGAGGACGAAATCGCGTCAGCGATTTCTACCTTTCAGATTTGCCGCCCGGGAGGGACGTAGTCCCGACAGGCAAATCTGCAGGGGGGTTCCGTAGGGGGGACGCAAGTCCCCCATGCGGGACGCGTCAAGCGTCCAGTATTGCGTTTGCAATCCAGTTAAACTGCCTCACAGGCACCAGCCTGCCGCAGTAGGGGCACTTGGCCGACGTATAGACGTTGAAGGCCGCGCCGCAGCCGGGACAGTGCCAGCTCCTGAAGTCCTGGTTGCGCTCCGTCTTTTCATCCACGGGGCGCGAGAAGACCCACACTGCGGCGGAAAACTCCTCCCGCGAACGGTCGCCGGAGATCACCCGCCCGCGGCTGTCCGTCACATACTGGACGCACCGGGTCTGGCAGCGCACGTGGACGTGGTCCTCCCCCGGCAGGGCGCGGAACCCGAGGATCTCCGAGCGCAGGACGCACGGGCGCTCGACATGCATCTGCTGCCCGCTGCGCCGGAGCGCCTCCGCCTGGTCCGTAAAATGCCGGAGCAGTTCGGGCGTGACATAGGGCTCCAGCGGCTCCATATCGCCGTCGCAGAGGCCGAACATCAGCTGGATGCAGAGATTCGACACCCGGGACTGCATGGATGGCACGCTGAACCAGGGATCGCGGCTGCTGTACTGGGACATCGGGGACAGGGTCGCGTCCTCTCCCTCGACCATGGTGTGGTAAGGTACAAACAGGCTCATGGTTGACTCCTTTTCAAATCATTACAGCGTCGTCTGGGAGATGCCCTGGATGGAGCTCAGCGCCCAGCCGCTGCCGGGCTGTTCGAGCAGGGCGTCGCAGTGCGGGCAGCGGACCATCTGGTTGATGTCCAGCAAAGCGCCGCAGTTCGGGCAGTAGCGCTCGGCGCTCTGGGCTGTCTTGGACTTCCGCAGCACCCACGCATAGTGCATCTCCTTGCGGTTCCTGTCCGACCCGGAGACGATCTTCCCGTCCGCGTCCGTGTTCCACGCCGTGATCACGGCACGCATGGACACCGCCAGCATGTACTCGTACTTGTCCTCGTTCCAGCCGAGCAGCTCCGCCTTGACGCTGTGGACCTCGCAGTGCGCATGTTCGCCGCGCTTGTTTTTCGCGCGGAGCTGGCGCTCGTACTGCGCGTAGCAGTCCGCGGTGAAGTACGGCTGGAGCGGCGTC
>CACXEB010000016.1 GCA_902766515.1 uncultured Eubacteriales bacterium | reverse complement strand
CTTCAAGATATCCCTGAGCTACGACGGGTCGCCGGACGCGCAGGACCGCCACCGCTGCGGCAGCGCCGCGCGGGTGGACCTCAGCTTCTTCCGGGAAACGTGGCCCGACATGCCGCTCAAGCTGACCGCCTCCGAGGATGGTGTGAACCATCTGGCGGACGATATCATCCGCCTGAGGGAGAGCGGATTCCTGGTGGACGACACCATCGCCGACGGGACGCCGCCCTGGCGGGAATCGTCCCTGGAAGCGCTGGATGAGCAGCTCCGCAAACTGTGTGAGTACGACCTGGCCCATCCCGGCGCGCGCCCAAGCCGGCTGCTGAACGTCGACCTGATGCCGATGCTTTCCGGACGGACGGGGGACAGCTTTTCCTGCGGCGCAGGCCACGGCCAGGTGACTTATGACTGGGCGGGCCGCCTCTGGCGCTGCCACCTGCTGTCCCCGCTCGCCCTGACGGATGCGCAGCTGGCCCGGCTGGAAACGGACCTGGCCCGCGGACCGGCGCGCCCGGCCGGCTGCGAAACCTGCCCGCTGGACCCGGTCTGCCCGACCTGCGGCGCCAACGCCTTCCGCCGGCACCAGACCTGCTGGCGCCGGGAAGAGCGCATCTGCGGGCTTTTCCGCTGCCAGCTGCGCTGGGCCTGCGTCTTCTGGGCCAAGCGCCTGCTGCGCGCCGATGTGCCTGAAGAGGAACGCCGTCTGCGCCTGCGGGCAGTGACCCACGCGATGTCAGCGCTGATGCGGCTGGATACGCAAATTCGTAATTGACACATTCCGGAGCGGTGTGGTAATATATTTCAGTAAAGTTGTGTTTCCTTATTTACGTGAAGGCGGACGTCTATTACGATGTGAAGCTCGGGACGGTGGTTTTCGTGAACGGACAGCGGACAGCCGGCCAGTACCGCGCGATTGATTTATCATTGTTTGCGGTGATGGTCATCGTGTCGGAAACGCTGCTCGTGAATGCGGCGACCAGGTGGTTTCCCGCGGAAGCGTATACTGTGTCCGCGACGGCGGCGCTGACCGCCATCGTCATGATCCGCTGGGGGCCGTGGGCCGCGTGCCACGCGGCGCTGGGCGGGCTGGTATACTGCCTGGTTTCAGGCGGAAAGCCCGGGCAGTACCTGATCTACTGCCTCGGCAACGAGCTGTCGCTCCTGATGCTGCCGGTGCTCAGACGGCTGGGGGATGAACGCATCCGCACGGACGCGCTGAAGGCGATGGGCTTCGGGCTGGGCGTGCTTTTGCTGATGCAGCTGGGCCGCGCGCTGACCGCGCTGGCGCTTGGCGCTTCACTGACGGCTGTGGCAGGCTTTTTCCTGACCGATCCGGTCTCGGCGCTGTTCACACTGCTGATCATGTGGATCGTCCGGCGGCTGGACGGCATGCTGGAGGACCAGCATCATTATCTCAGGCGGATTCAGGCGGAACGTGAAAAGGAAGAAGGAGGATACCGATGAAAGGTCAGGCAGGAGATTATCTGATCCTTGATCAGGCGACAGGCCGGTACCGGGAAGATCCGGAACAGGCTGTCCGCGACGACGTCGAGAAACATTACTGGCTGCATGTGGGCCGCACCATCCTGAAGGACTGGCGGCTGTACCTGATGCTGGTGCCCACCCTGCTGGTATTCCTGTTCTGGCGCTACATGCCGATGTACGAGCTGCTGGGGTGCTTCAAGTACAACGAGCTGGCGAAGCCGGTGGCGGACCAGTACTTCCTGGGCCTGTCCAACTTCAAGGCGCTGCTGCTCGGCCAGGGCACCTTCGCGACGATGTCCACCGACTTCTGGCGCGCCATGCGCAACACCTTCCTGCTGAGCTTTTACGGCCTGCTCTTCGGCTTCCCGATGCCGATCATCCTGGCCCTGTTCTTCAACGAAGTCAAGTCCGACCTGCTCCGCAGCGGCATGCAGGTGTTCACCTACCTGCCGAAGTTCATGTCCACGGTCGTCATGACCTCCCTGGTGATCATGCTGATCCGCCAGGGCAGCCCGGCGATCGGAGCCCCTCCCGGAATCATCTCCCAGGCGCTGGCGGCGCTGGGGCTGATCTCGCAGGAGACTGCCCAGAACGGATTGCTCAATAACCCGGCCTATTTCAGGGCCATTTACCAGATATCGGGTATCTGGGAAACGGCCGGCTATGACAGCATCGTCTTCTTCGCGGCGATCATCGCCATCTCCCCGACCAGCTACGAAGCCGCGCAGATCGACGGCGCCAACAAGTGGGCCCAGATGCGCTACGTGGTGCTGCCCAGCATCCTGTCGACCATCGTCATCATGCTGATCACCCGCATCGGCTCCATGCTGAGCATCGGCTATGAAAAGGTCCTCCTGCTCAACGAGGAAAACAACGCCATCTACCAGACCTCCGAAGTGGTATCCACCTTCGCGTGGCGCATCAAGACGACCCAGGACCAGAGCGGCATGGCGTCCGCCGCGGAAATGATGAACAACGTGGTCGGCATGCTGCTGGTCATCGGCGCCAATACCATCGCCCGCAAGGCTTCCAACGTCAGCCTGTATTAAAGGAGGTGGCGGAGCATGAAAAGAAAACTTGAAGTCACCGAGCTGATCTTTAAGGTCATCGCCTATACGTTCCTGACGGTGTTCGCGCTTCTGTGCCTGTATCCCTTCCTGTATGCCATTTCCGCTTCCATCAGCGGCCAGCACGCGGTGGAGTACCAGGAGATCATCCTCTTCCCCAAGAACGTGCAGTTCCAGGCTTTCCAGGACATGTTCGGCAACAACCAGTTCTGGAACGCGTACAGCAACACCCTGTTCCTGACCATCTACGGCACCATCTGGTCGCTGGTCATCGCGATCCTGGGCGGCTACGCGCTGAGCAAGAAGCGCCTGCTCTTCCGCAAGGGCTTCAACTTCTTCCTGGTGTTCACGATGTGGTTCTCCGCCGGCATCGTGCCGCAGTACCTCAACTACCTGGCGACCAAGAGCGTCTTCAACTCCGTGGGCATCATGGATGACAAGTGGCTGGTGGTCATCGCCATGGGTATGGCCGCCATGAACACCATCCTGCTGCGCAACGCCTTTGAAAACGTTCCCTCCGAAATTGAGGAAGCGGCCATCGTGGACGGCGCCAGCGAATTCCAGATGCTGACCAAGGTGCACATCCCCATGAGCAAGTCCACCATCGCGACGGTTGCCCTCTTCTTCGCCATCAGCCGCTGGAACGGCTACTTCTG
>CACXEB010000015.1 GCA_902766515.1 uncultured Eubacteriales bacterium | reverse complement strand
TCCATCGTCAGGTTGTCCAGCTCAAAGCTGGGCGGCGGCAGCGGAAACTCCTCCGGCAGCTTGGTCAGCCGGTTGGCCGCCGCCGCTTCAAACTGCTGCATCTGCCCAGCGGCTTCCTTGATGGCCTGGTAAGCCTCCAGCTGGCGGATCAGGGCCTGGGCGGGGTCCTCCTCCACTTCCTCCCCCTCGCGGGGTTCCCGGGGCAGCAGTGACCGGGACTTGATTTCCACCAGGGTCGCCGCCATGGCCACAAAGCCGCTGGCGTCGTCCAGGTCCAGGTCCGGCGCGCTGGCCACGTAATCGATATACTGCTGGGTGACTTCGGAAACGAAGATGTCCTTGATGTCCACCTTCGCCCGGCTGATCAGGTACAGCAGCATGTCCAGCGGCCCCTCAAAGTCGCTCAGATGAATCGCGAACGCCATGGCTTACAGGATATTCAGGTAGAACGAGAACACGGCGTCCCAGACCGCACCGCCCACCACGCTCATGAGCCGGGTGATAATGTTGGTCGTGTAGCACAGCACCAGGAACACGATATGGCAGATGATCAGCGTCTCCTGCGACAGCCTGAGGCGGCCCTTCAGCAGGATATCGTTGACGATGTGGTAGCCGTCCAGCGGCGGGAACGGGATCAGGTTGAAGATTGCCAGGCACAGGTTGATTGACGCGAGGGTCAAAAGAAACTGATATATATATTTCATGAAGCCAGCAGGTATCCGCCAGCCTGATACTTTCAGCACCAGCGTCATCAGGAACGACGAGACCAGGAACAGCAGGAAGTTCATGGTGATGCCGGCTATGGAGACCAGCAGGTCGTCCCGGACCCTGCTTTTGAAATTGTTCGGGTTGATGGGCACGGGCTTCGCCCAGCCAAAGCCGAACAGCACCATGCAGGCGGTACCGAGCGGGTCCAGGTGGTGGCTGGGCCGGATGCTCAGGCGGCCCATCATCTTGGCCGTGCCGTCGCCGCACCACAGGGCCACGTAACCGTGGGCCATCTCGTGCAGGATCAGCGCCAGCAGCAGGGCCGGCACCCCGATCAGCAGCTCGACCAGCAGGGACATCGGGTCAGAGCGGAAAGCGTTGACCCACCGGGACAGCAAACCCCCGTTCAGCATGCGGACACCTCCTTCGGCACCTGCCAGCGCCGGATATCGCTGATCAGCGCGTCCGTCTGCTCCGGCCGGGTCGCCCAGGAGGCGCAGAAGCGGATCGCCGTCCGTCCGCCGGGCAGGCGTTCCCATTCGTCATAGGCGTATTTTTGCGCGATCTCGGCCAGCAGCGCGTCAGGCACGACGAAAAACTGCTGGTTGGTCGGCGAGTCGCAGTACAGCGGCCAGCCGCTGGCCACAGCGGCCTCGCGGATGCGCATGGCCTCCGCCACGGCGTGCCGGGCGATGGTCACATAGGTGTCATCCTCCAGCAGGCACTCAAACTGGAGACCCAGCAGCCGGCCTTTGGCCAGCATGCCGCCCCGCTGCTTGAGGATGTACCTGAAGTCCTTTTTGAGCGCCGGATGCAGCAGGACCATCGCCTCGCCGAACAGGGCGCCCACCTTGGTGCCGCCGATGTAGAAGGCGTCCGTGAGCTCCGCCAGCAGCGGGAACGTGATTTCCGGGTCCGCCGCCATGGCGTAGCCCAGCCGCGCCCCGTCCACATACAGGTACACGCCGTACCGGCGGCAGACCGCCGACACCCTGCGCAGCTCCTCCGCGGTATAGACGGTACCGTTTTCGGTCGGCTCGGACAGGTAGACCAGCCCCGGCTGCACGGTGTGCTCCGCGTGCGCGTTGCTGAAGTGCTCCTCCAGCGCCTTTTCGATCTGCTCCGCGGTGATTTTGCCGTCCCGGCCCGGCACCGTCAGCACCTTGTGCCCGGTCGCCTCGATGGCCCCGGACTCATGGACGCTCACATGGCCGGTATCCGCGGCCAGCACGCCCTGGTGCGGCCGGAGCGCGGCAGCGATCAGCGTGGTATTCGCCTGGGTGCCGCCCACCAGGAACTGCACCTCCGCGTCTGCCCGCCCGCAGCGGGTCCGGATGATGTCCCGCGCGCGCTCGCAGTGCGCGTCCATCCCATAGCCCACCGTCTGTTCCAGGTTGGTCTCCATCAGCCTCCGGGCAATTTTATCCACACAGCCTTCGGTATAATCGCAGTCAAACCGGATCATTGCCGATTCCCCCTTTGCGCCCGGGCGTCTTATCCGCCGCCCGGGTCAGATGATTATAGCAAAAAAAACCGGCGGATGCAATCCGCCGTGTTCGCAAAGCGTCGGTCCATTTGCGGCCGTATATCGTCTGTCGATTCCAGAATCTGAAGATCGATTCCGGTGATCATCGTCTTCTCCACTCACGGGTGCAGTCCGCTCACCCTTTCACCGCGCCCGCGGCGACGCCTTTGATGATATGCTTCTGGCAGGACAGGTAAAAGATGATGATCGGGATCAGGCTCAGGATGATCAGGGCCATCGTCGCGCCGAGGTCCACCCGGCCGTAGCTGCCCTGCAGGTACTGGATGTGGATGGGGATGGTGCGGAACACCTTGATGTCCAGCACCAGGTACGGCAGCAGGTAATCGTTCCAGACCCACATGATTTCCAGCACGCCGACGGAGATCAGCGTGGGCTTCATCATCGGCAGCACCACCTGGAAGAAGGTGACCAGCGGGCCGCAGCCGTCGATGGCGGCCGCCTCCTCCATCTCCAGCGGGATGGACTTGACGAAGCCGACGAACATGAAGACGGCCAGCCCCGCACCGAAGCCCAGGTAGATCACCGGGATCGTCCACGGCGTGTCCAGCCGCAGGCTCCGCGCCGTGTTGGCCAGCGTGAACATGACCATCTGGAAGGGCACCACCATCGAGAATACGCACAGGTAATAGACCACGCGGGAGAACACGTCGCTCACCCTGGAGATGTACCAGGCCGCCATCGACGTACAGAGCAGGATCAGGGCCGCCGACACCACGGTGATATAGACGCTGAAGCCCGCGGACAGGAAATAGGGATAGTTGCCGTAGGTGACGCCGTTCACGTAATTGCCGAAGCCGACGAAGCTCCTGGCGTTCGGCAGCGCGAACAGCTCCGAGTTCACATACCCGTTTTCCTTGAAGGAATTGATGAGCACGATGACGATCGGCAGCATCCACACGACGCTGACCACTGCCATCGCGACGACCAGCGCCTTCTGGCCAGGCGTCATGCCGGCGCGCACAGGTTTTGCGGTCCGTTCCATCACTGCTGCACCTCCTTGCTGCGGGTCGCCCGGAGCTGGATCAGCGAGATGGCCGTCACCAGGATGAAGAACAGCACCGCCTTGGCCTGCGCCGTGCCGCGCTGGTTGGCGGTGGCAAACGATTTGGCGATGTTGAGTGCCAGCATCTCCGTCTGCCCGATGCCGCGCCGGATCGGCATGCCGTTGGTCAGCACCAGGTTCTGGTCATACAGCTTGAAGCCGTTGGT
>CACXEB010000014.1 GCA_902766515.1 uncultured Eubacteriales bacterium | reverse complement strand
CTCCTCGCAGCGTTCCGCTTCAAACCGCTGCGCGACAGCCTCCTCCAGCCGGCGGAGGCCCTCCCGCCGGAGCGCGTTCAGCTGCGCGCTGCTCAGGTAGGCGTTCTCCGTCTGCACCTCCAGGCCGCGCAGCCGGAAAGGCGCGCCGCCGGTCTTTTCCATCGCCTGCCGGACCACCGCCTCGCCCAGGGGGCGGGAGGCCGCCGGCGCCACCATCGGTCCGTCGACGGCCACTGAGGTCCCGCCGGCCTCCAGGATCAGCCGGGCCGGTCCGCCCGGCATCGCCAGGAGGCGCATGTCCACGGGCCGGTCAAGCCGGTGAAGCGCTTCGGCGGTGTACCGCGCCTGCGCCGCCTGGAGCTGGACCGCGGACTCCGTCCGCGTGACCGGCGTCCCGACGGGCACCGTCCGGTGCAGGCGCAGGGTCGCCAGTCGGCCGGCCGGTACCTCCGGCCCCGTATAGATGCACTTGTCCTCCCCCACCGCCAGACCGTCCTGGTCATTCAGGGTCCGGTCCAGCCGGACCTGGGCCAGCACCGCCGCGCCGCGGCGGGTGATCGCCGTCACCATGCCGAGCGGGATGCCCTCATGCGCGGTATGGGCCGGGCTCAGGATGCCCGCGTCCTGGCAGCCGCCGGCATAGCCCCGGGTAAAGGGGCCCCGGCTGAACACCTGTCGAAGCGCCGCCTCCGACGCAGCGTCCTCCGCGGCCGAGGGGCGCTCCAGCCGGTCCAGGGCACGGCGGTAGGCGTCGGTCACGATATAGACATACTCCGGCCGCTTCAGCCGTCCTTCCAGCTTCAGCGAGGCGGCCCCCGCGTCCCTGAGCTGTCCGAGGAGCCCCAGCGCGCACAGGTCGGCCGGTGAGAGCCACCCCTGCGTCTGGTCCCGGTAGGTATAGGGCAGCCGGCAGGGCTGGGCGCACCGCCCGCGGTTGCCGCTCCGCTCGCCCAGGCTGGCGGACAGCGCACACTGCCCGCTCACGCTCACGCAGAGCGCGCCGTGCGCGAACACCTCAATCTCCACGCCGGTCGCCGCGGCCGCGCGGATGCCTTCCAGCGTCGCCTCCCGCGGCAGCACCACGCGGCGGATCCCGTATTGCCGCGCCCACCGGATCCCTTCGGGGCTGCTGAGCGCCATCTGCGTGCTGGCGTGCAGCGTCAGCTCCGGGAATTCCTCCCGGCACAGCCGCCAGACGCCCGCGTCCTGGATCAGCACCGCGTCCGCCCGCAGGTCCCTGAGCAGCCGCAGCTGCTCCCGAAGCGCCGGCCATTCGTCATCCTTGACCAGGGTATTGACCGTCACGTAGACGCGCCTGCCGTGCAGGTGCGCAAAATGGAGCGCCTCCCGCAGTTCCTCCGGGCCGAAGCCGACGCTGGCGCGCGCGCCGAAGGACGCGGCCCCCAGGTAGACGGCGTCCGCGCCCGCGCTGACGGCGGCCCGCAGCGCGTCCATGCTGCCGGCGGGCGCCAGCAGCTCAGGCGTCATGGGACGCGCCTTCCTCCGGCGTGGCCCGCGTCATCTCGTACAGCTGGTTGCGCAGCCGCTGGGCCTCATCCTTGGCGTCAAACAGCTCCTCCGTCACGGAAAGCCCGGCGATGACCGCGGCGATTTCACCGTTCATCTGCGTATGCATCGTCGCCTCGCCGACCTTCCTGTCCAGGTACGCCGCGATGCGCCGGAGCCGCTCCGGATCCCCGTGCGCGCTCAGCGTGTATTCATGTCCGCCGATCCTCGCTGTAAACGTTTGCGTCTCCATGTTATGTCACCTGCCTTTCAGCGTTTTAAGAATACCATAAATCCGGGTGATTAACAAGCCACCCGAATAAAGTTTGCAGGAAATGCGCGAGTGTGATAGAATGAGCCGGAGCAGAAGATGCCATCACAACATTGCGGGAGGGAGCCATGGCCAACAGGACAGACAACAACGAACCCTATATGCCGCCGCGCCCGCGGCCGCTGGCCGAGGCCCAGCTGGTCATCCTGTACATGCTCCATCGGCTGGAGTCGGCGACGGACGCCAATCTGCTGGATTTCCTGACCGAAGCGCAGCTGATGAACTACCTGGAGATGATGCCGGCGCTCAAGCGCCTGACGCAGGAAGGCGCCCTGACGGAAACCCCCGAGGGCATCCACTGCCGCTACCGCGCCACCCCCGCCGGCGAGGAGCTGCTGTCGCTGTACGGATCGCGCGTGCCCTTCAGCACGCGGGAGGCCATCGACCGCCGCCTGCCCGACTGGCAGGCTGCCCTGCGGCGCCAGCGCGACTACCAGGCCCGGATGACCGAAACGCCCCGCGGGGATTATGAAGTCAGCCTGCAGATGATGGAGCAGGGGCGGGCCGTCATGACCGTGACCGTCAGCCTGCCCTCTTCCGACATCGCGTCGCGGCTGTGCCGCCGGTGGCAAAGCCAGGGCGGCGAGGTGTTCCGCACCCTGCTCGCGCCGCTGCTCACGGAGGACGAAGCATGAGTGTTTATGCCATTTTGCTTTGCGGCGGCAGCGGGACGCGCATGGGCGCGCGGGAAAACAAAACCCTGCTGCCGGTCGGCGGCGTCCCCGCCTGCGTACGGGCGGGACGGACGCTGCTGGCCGTCGCGGACGGTCTGGTCGCCGTCGTACGTGATGGGGAAGCTGACCTGTTCCGCTCCGTTTTTGAGCAGGCGGGCCTGCCTGTCTATGCCCTGGTCACCGGCGGCGGTACGCGGCAGGCGTCCGTCCGCGAGGGGCTTTCCGCCCTCCCGAACGACTGCGCCGAGGTGCTGATCCATGACGGCGCGCGGCCGCTGGTCGATGTAAAAACCGTCCGGGCCGTGCTGGACAGCGTGCGCCGCTGCGGCACCGGCGTCGCCGCCGTGCCGATGACGGACACCGTCAAGCGCGCCGCCCCGGACGGCGTGGTGCAGGAGACCCTGGACCGTTCCTGCCTGTGGCGGATGCAGACCCCGCAGGGTTTCCGGCGGGACCTGCTGGAGCGCGCGCACGCCGCGGCGACCGACGACCTGACGGACGACGCCGGGCTCGTCGAGCGCCTCGGCCTCCCGGTCCAGCTGGTCGAAAGCACCCCGTTCAATATCAAACTGACCCGCAAGGAGGACTGGATCATGGCAGACCGACTGGCCGCCGTATGCCCGCGCGCGGGCCTCGGCATCGACGCGCACCGGCTGGTGTCGGGACGCCCGCTCGTGCTCTGCGGCGTCACCGTGCCCTATGAGCTCGGCCTGGACGGCCATTCGGACGCTGACGTGGCCCTGCATGCCCTGTGCGACGCACTGTTGGGCGCGGCTGCCCTGGGCGACATCGGCAGGCATTTTCCGGATACGGACGAGCGCTACCGGGGCATCTCCTCCATGCTGCTGACCGGCCGCGTCCGCGAGCTGCTGGCATCCGCCGGTTACGTTCCTGCGAATGTCGATATCACCATCGTCGCACAGCGCCCGAAGCTCGCGCCCTGGATCCCGCAGATGGCTGAAAATGTCGCGCAGGTCCTTCAGCTGCCTCCGGACTGCGTGTCCGTCAAGGCGACCACGACCGAGCATATGGGGTATGAAGGGCGCGGCGAGGGCATCTCCGCCCAGGCCGTCGCCATGATCATTCCTGTCCGTCCCAATAGCTGACCACCGTCAGCTGCCGCCGGAGCGTGTCCGCGGTCCAGTCCGCCAGCGCGCCGGCCTTTTCCAGCGTCACGGTGACCGGCTCCGGCCCGTGGACATCAAACCAGTTGTCGCTGAAGACGGCGTCCGCTTCGCGCAGGCCCAGGCACACGCTCTTGGCAAAGGCGTCCGCAGTCAGCGTGAGGACAAACGCGTCCGGCCGGTCCTCCACACTGACCCGCAGCCCCGCCGGGAGGAAGTCAAACGCCTTGGGCCGCACGAACAGGGTCGTGCCGGCGCTGACCGGCTCCGCCCCGCGCAGCAGCGCGTATTCAATGTAAAGGGTCTCGCGCGCCTGCCGGTCCGGAAGCCACTGCGTCAGGTCCAGCGCCAGGCAGGGCGCCGCGGAGAGCGCCGCGGCCCGCACCTCCTGCCGCCATTCCGCCCGCACGGCGGCCGTCCGGTCGCGCAGGCGGCACACCACGGTCAGCATCTCATCCGTCCGCGTGTCGTTCGTCACCGTGAGCACGGGGCGCAGCGGGTCCGTATCGTCGCAGGACAGCAGCAGCGGCGCGTAAAACCGCCGCGCCGCGTAGTGCAGCGCCTTCCACCGCCCGTAATAGTCCAGGCTGCTCCAGGAGATGACGGGGTTGGAATCGTTGACCTGCCAGTAGGCGGACCCCATGCAGCGGCCGCGTGCCCGGCGCATATGCTCCACGTTGGAGCGGATGCAGTCCGCCTGCACCAGCTGCGTGCAGTAGACCAGCCGCTCAAAGCTCTCCGGATAATTGACCATCTGCGCCAGGTAGTACATGATTTTTTCGTTGCCCTGGGTGCACTTCTGGTGCGCTTCCATCACCCGACCGCACAGGTCGGGCTTTTTTTCATGGCAGAAGGTGCGGACGGTTTTCATATCCGGCACGCTCTCAAAGCCGTACTCCGAGCAGAACCGGTAATACTCCCGGCGGAACGCCTCGATCGGCTTGAAATTGTGCCAGACCGCCCAGTAGTGCATGTCCCCGGCCTGGTTGGACGAGGGATCACGGAACCCGCCGCCGGAAGAGGGCGAGGACGGCCAGTAGAACGTTTCCGGGTCCAGCCGGCGGAGCGCGTCGGGGATCAGCGACTCGAACAGGGTCAGGTAATCCGCTTCCGCCTCCGGATCCTCCGGCAGGTTCCAGCCGACCCAGGCGGATTCGATCTCGTTGTTGCCGCACCACAGGCCCAGGCACGCGTGATTCCGCAGCCGGCGCACGTTATCCTCCACTTCCCGGCGGACCGTCGCCTCAAAGGCGGGCGTCAGGCGGTAGGCCGAGCACGCGAACATGAAGTCCTGCCAGACGACCAGGCCGTGCTCGTCGCACCAGTTGTAAAAATCGTCCGCCGGGTAGATGCCGCCGCCCCAGACGCGCAGGAAATTATAATTTGCCCGTTCGCAGTCGCGCAGGAAGCGGGCCGTCCGCTCCGGCGTGCAGCGGGGCAGCAGCTGGTCCTCCGGGATCACGTTGGCCCCCATCGCGAACACCCGTACGCCGTTGTTGATGAAGCAGAATTCCCTGCCCCACGCGTCCGGCTCCTGGGAGACCGTCAGCGTCCGCAGGCCGATCCGGCGCTCATACCGGTCGACGGTTTCCCCGTCCCGGCGGAGCGTCACACAGCAGGTGTACAGCGGCTGGTCCCCCAGCCCGCGCACCCACCAGAGCCGCGGGCGTTCGATCGCCACCTCCGCCCGGCCGTCCGCGATCGGCGCCGAAAGGACGGTCCCGTCCGGCGAGACGACCGTCAGCTCGGCGGTCAGCCCGTCCGTCCACGCCTCCAGTTCCGCCTGGCAGGACAGCAGCACGCGGCCTTCCTCATGCCGCTGGGTATAATAGACGTCCCGGATGCGGCCCGCCCGGTACCCGCGCACCCGGACCGACCGCCAGATGCCCATGTCGGGCAGCTGCGGGCCCCAGTCCCAGCCGAACATGTAGTGCGCCTTGCGCAGGTGCGGATAGCCCGCCATGGTGGAGTCCACGCCCCACAGCGGCCGCTCCGCCTGGCGGGCCGCGATGTACCGGTTCGGGGAAGCGATCGCCACCCGCAGCCGGTTCGGGCCCTCCCGCATCGCCTGCCGGATATCAAACACCCAGGTGCGGTGCATGTTGTCGGCGGCGCCCAGCATCCGGCCGTTCAGCGTCACCTCCGCCAGCGTGTCGATTCCCTCAAACACCAGTTCGACCCGGTCCGCCTGCCGGAGGCCCTCTCCGGGCGTCCATTCCGTCTCAAAAACCGCGTCCCCGTCGCAGACACCGGTCAGCCGGTATTCATTCATCCCGTCATAGGGATCCGGCAGGACGCCGGCTTTGCACAGCGTATCGTATACCGAGCAGGGCACCCGGCAGGCATACATCCGGCCGTCGAATTGCAGGTTCCAGCCATCTTTCAGGATTTGTTCAGTCATCACAGCATCACCTTTCCGGCATCCCCGTCCGGTCGGGGTTATTCAGCGGTCAGTTTCCGGTAATCGTTCAGCCATACGGTGTCCAGGTATTCCATCCGGCGCACCAGCCAGCTGTTCAGGTACGTAAAGTTCGCCTCGTAGGTCGTTCCCGTATTCACGACGGCCGGGCTGGTCAGCACCGGCCAGCGCGTAAAGTTCATGGCGGCGGAATCCTTCAGCAGCTCGTATCGGTCCATCAGCGGGACCGTCTGCCCATCCGGCTCCAGTCCGGTCAGCGCCCGCAGCCAGGGCACCATCTCCTCATAATACATGACAATGGCCCGCTCATAGAAGACCCTGTGCTTGCAGAGCGCCGGCAGCCAGCCCGTGCCGTTGCTGGCCAGCATGCGTTTGGGGCTGGCGATCGTGCTGGACTTGTCGTCGCTGCGGTCGCCCATGCTCAGGTCAAAGTCCCAGGAAGGCCCGAAATACAGGATCCCGCCCTCGCTGTCGGACGGCTTGACGATGTATTGGCTCGACCGGTTCGCGTCGTAGTTTTTAAAGACCTCTTCCAGCAGGTATTCCCGTACCATGGAGTCCAGGTCGGCCAGCTCCGTGAAATGGCGGCCGCTCTCCGGGTCGCGCCCGTCCTTGGAATAGATGGCGTTCTCCAGCCGCTGGAGCTCGCCGGCGATGTAAGCGCCCTGTTTTTCGGACATGTATTCCGGCGATTTGACCAGGAAGCAGATGCCGCGGCTGGTCACCAGGCCGTTCGGGTTTTCCGGGTAATGGAACGCCTTCTCAAGCACGACCAGGTAGCCCCCCGTGATGTCCTCCGGGTCCACGGGAATCCTGAACCCCTTGACCGTCGACTTCTTCACCCGGCTGGACCCGTAGCGGGGATAGCTGTCCAGCGGATCATCATTCAGCGCTTCCGTTGCCTTCTCCAGGTCCCGGATGTCAATGCGCGCGCTGTCGATCTCCACCTTCTGGCAGAGCTCGTACGTGCCCAGGTACTGGCTGTTGATGTACAGGTCCACGTACCGGTCGTCGTTCGGATAGCGCTCGCCCAGGCGGCGCGCCGCCTCAAACAGGATCTGGTTACGGATCAGGGCATGGTCCTTGTGGTTGGCCAGCAGCAGCCAGCGCTTGGCTGCCGGCATGCCGAACAGGGACGTCCGGGCGCTGAACTTGATCTGGTACGGCCGTTTTGGCTCGCCGAAGGTCGAGTTGCCGCGCCCCTTGACATGCTCCAGCGGCCTGCTCAGCGTCAGCCGGCCGTTTTCGTCGTACAGGCGGAAGGTCCCTGCTTCTTTATTCTGCTTGTTTTCGTGGATGTAGCTGAGGGACCCGGACGCGGTCGTCAGGAATACGGACGGCACCTGCGTGGACTGCATGATCCGCAGGTTGTACGTCGTTTTTCCGTATTTCAGCGTATGCTTCGCCGCGCCGGCATCCAGCGTGACGGCGTCCCCGTCCCGATAGGCCGTACCGTCGATCGTGACGCTGCCGATTGCGCCGCCGCCGGCGAGCGTCATCCCCTCCCGGTCAAAGCCGGAGGGCAGGAAAAAGGTGACGTTGCTGCCGTATTCCCACAGGATCACACGGCGGTCGCCGCTCTGCAGGTAGATCTCCGGGTAGACCGTCTTGGCGGCCCGCGCCGGCGGCCCGGCCAGGCAGCACAGCAGCGCCAGCGCCAGCAGCATCCCCAGCCGGCCGCTACGCCCGTACATCGTATCCCAGTGCCTCAAGCTCCTGTCTCTCCTTCTCCGTCAGTTGCGCCGTCTTCAGCAGGTCCGGCCGCAGGCGCGCGGTCGTCCGCAGCGCTTCCTGCCGCCGCCACGCGGCGATCGCGGCATGGTTGCCGTTCAGCAGCACCTCCGGCACCTCTTCACCCTCAAACACGCGGGGCCGCGTATACTGCGGGTATTCCAGCAGCCCGGCGGCGGAAAAGCTCTCGTCCGCAGCGCTGAAGGCGGAGCCCAGCACCCCGGGGATCAGCCGCGCCACCGCGTCGGTCACCACCAGCGCGGCGAGCTCGCCGCCGGTCAGGATATAATCGCCGACGGAGACCTCCCGGTCGATGTAATGGTCCAGCACCCGCTGGTCGACGCCCTCGTAATGGCCGCAGAGCAGCACCAGTTCCGGGCATTGGGCCAGCTCCTCCGCGACGCGTTGGGTAAAGCGCTCTCCCCGGGGGCCCAGGTAGATCCGCTGCCCCTGAAAGTCCGGCCCGCAGACCGCGTTCATCGCGTCGGCGATCGGCTGCGGGGTCATCAGCATCCCCTGGCCGCCGCCGAAGGGATAGTCATCGGTATTCTTGTGCTTGGCCGCCGAGTAGGGGCGGATGTCCACCGCCCGCGCGTCCAGCAGCCCTGCCTCCCGCGCCCGGCCCAGGATGCTGTATGACAGCACCTGCTCGCACATCTCCGGGAAGATGGTCAGGATGGTGATCTTCACGGCAGCACCGCCACTTCACGGAAGCGCCGGGCATTGAGGACGATCGACCGGTCCTCCACATCAACCGACACGAGGACATCCCGTAGCACCGGCACGAGGATTTCCCCCTTCGGCCCCCTGATCACGAAGACATCGTTCGCGCCCGGCTGCATGACCTCCGTCACCTCGCCCACGGCCTCGCCGCTGTCCAGCGACACCCTGCAGCCGACCAGGTCGGTGATGTACCACTCGTCCTTCCCGAGCGGCCTGGCGTGCGCGCGGTCCACATACAGCATCAGCCCGCGCTGCTTTTCCGCCTCGTCGCGGGTCCGCGCGCCGTCCAGCCGCAGGTACACATAGCCGTCCCGCAGGCTCTGGTCGCTGATCGGCAGCTCCCGGTATCCTCCCTCCGCCTCAACGAACACGGATTTCAGGACAAGATACCTTTCCGGCGCGTCGGTATCCGGACGCACCTTCACCAGCCCCTGCACGCCCTGGGGCTTCAGCACTTCTCCGATTTCAAGATAGGGTGTCAGCATGGATCCACAGGCGCCCGCGCGGGCGCGCTCTCCTCCTTCCAGATCTGCCCGGATACAAAAGAAGGTTCAATGCGCTCGGCACTGAACCATCAAACATTCACTGAATCTCCACAAAGACCGGTTTTTCAGAGCGGGATGCAGCCGCTTTGACAACCGTGCGGATCGCCTTGGCGATGCGGCCCTGTTTGCCAATGACCTTTCCCATGTCCTCCGGGGCCACGTTCAGCTCGATAATCACCGCTTCGGGGCCTTCCGTCTCGGTGACGCTCACCTGGTCCGGCTGATCGACGAGGGACTTGGCCAGAAATTCCACAAGCTCCCGCATGATTTACTTTTCAATCACGCCCGCGCGCTTGAGCAGACTGCGCGCCGAATCCGTGGGCTGAGCGCCCTTCTGCATCCAATCCAGCGCCTTTTCCTTGTCGATGTTGATCAGAGACGGTTTCTTCATCGGATCATAGTAGCCGATTTCGTCGATGAAACGGCCATCGCGGGGGGAGCGCTCGTCCGCCACTACCACGCGGTAGAACGGATTCTTCTTCATGCCCATTCTCTTGAGACGGATTTTGACCATTGCTGTTTCCTCCTTGATCTTCTTGTGATCATATTGTTTTTATATAGGTAATCATTCACCGGCAGCTTCCGAAAAATGACTGACCATCATACTGGTATCACTTGCCCATGTTCCTGAGCTGGCGCAGCGCGCCGCGCTTGTTGCCCATCATGGACTTGACCATCTGCCGCGCCTGCTCGTACTGGCGGATCAGCTGGTTGACGTCCTGCACCGTCACCCCGGCGCCGGCCGCGATCCGGCGGCGGCGGGAAGCGTTGAGCACTTCGGGATGGTGGCGCTCCTGCGGGGTCATCGAGCGGATGATCGCTTCCGGCTTTTTCATCACGTCGTCGCTGATCTCCACATCCTTGAGCTTGCTGCCCACGCCCGGCAGCATGCCGAGCACGCTCTGCAGGGAGCCCATTTTCTTCATGCTCTGCATCTGCTCCAGGTAGTCTTCCAGGTCCAGGTCGGTCGGCGCCTTCTTGCGGGCCTTGGCTTCCTTGTCCTGCTTCTGCTGCTCATAGGCCTCGGTGGCTTTCTCGATCAGCGTCAGCATGTCGCCCATGCCCAGGATGCGGGAGGCCATGCGCTCCGGATGGAAGGGCTCGATATCGGTCAGCTTTTCGCCCGTGCCGGCAAACTTGATCGGCTTCCCGGTGACCGCGCGCACGGACAGCGCCGCGCCGCCGCGGGTATCGCCGTCCAGCTTGGTGACGATCACGCCGTCGATGTTCAGCAGGTCGTTGAACGCCTTGGCGACATTGACCGCGTCCTGGCCGGTCATGGCGTCGACCACCAGCAGGATCTCCTGCGGGCGCACCGCTTCCTTCATGCGCTTCAGCTCGTCCATCAGCGCCTGGTCCACGTGCAGGCGGCCGGCCGTATCGATGATCAGCACGTCCTGCCCGTAGTAGCGGGCATGCTCGACCGCTTCCTTCGCGGTCTTGACCGGGTCCTGCGTGCCCTTTTCGAACACGGGCACGTCCACCTGCTCGCCGACGATCTGCAGCTGCT
>CACXEB010000013.1 GCA_902766515.1 uncultured Eubacteriales bacterium | reverse complement strand
TTATCGCTGCTGGCGGTGAATGATACCGGCAGCTTTACCCGCGCGGCGGAAAAGCTCAGCCTGAGCCAGCCGGCGGTCAGCCAGCACATCCGGCAGCTCGAAAACGAACTGCATGTGCATCTTTTCGAGCGGATGCGCGGGCAGCTGCACCTGACGCGCGAGGGGCAGATCGTCGTGAAATACGCCCGCCGTATGCAGGCGCTGCACCATAACCTGCTGGAAGCCCTGACGACGGAGCGCACCCGGATCACCAGCCTGACGGTGGGGATTACCCATACCGCGGAAAGCAACGCGATCGCCGAGGCCCTTGCCCGGTATGTGACCCTGCGGGAGCGGATGAGCGTCAAAATGATCACCGGGTCCATGAACGACCTGTTCGAGGCACTCAAAAACTTTGAGCTGGATCTCGCGGTGGTGGAGGGATCGGTTTCCGATCCGCGGTTCCGGTCCGTCATGCTGGATACGGACTGGCTGATCCTCGCGGTCGCGCCGGAACACCCGCTGGCCCGTCACAGCATCGTGAGCATCGAGGAACTCAAACAGGAAAAGCTGATCCTGCGCCTGCCAGATTCCGGGACGCGCAGCCTGTTTATCTCCGCGCTGGAAACCCATGACCTGCACCTGAACGATTTCAACGTCGTGCTGGAGATCGACAACATCGCGACTATCAAGGACCTGATCCGGCGCGGCTTTGGCGTGTCGGTGCTCGCCCGCAGCGCATGCATGGACGAGCTGGGCAAGGGGAAGATCGTGGCCCTGCCCATCGAGGACCTGACGATGATGCGGCAGATCAACCTGGTGTATTCCAAGGATTTCGACCATCCGGAGGTGCTGCGCGATATCGTGCGGTGCTACAATGAGCTGATCCCAAACAAAACAGACTGACGGATTTCGCCAGTCTGTTTTTTTGCGGGAGACCGCCTTGCGGCGGCATGGTTGTCAGCGGACGCGGAACGTTTCAGAGCATACCAGGCGGCCGTCCCAGTAGATGGAGAAGTAATAGGTGCCGACCGGCACATAGCCGCGCATGGCCTTCATGTTCTGGAAGTATTCGTCCAGGGAATCATAGTTGTTATAGGCGAAATAACCGCGCCCGGCGGGCAGGGTCTGGTCGAAGGTGTCCTTCACGTACCGGTCGCCCTCGGGGGAGGTGATGACGCCCTGGCCGAGATAGGACCGCTCGTTTTTCAGCTGCGGCCAGGTGTACCGGAACTGCATGCCGACGCTGATCATGTTCAGGTTGTTCTCGACCTCGTTGATATCGAAGTAATTCACGGTCTTCTGCGATCCGTTGGCGTCCTTCCGGACCAGCTGCCAGGCGGTGAAATGCGGTTGGGTCTTGAAATCGTCGAATTTCGCGGCTTCCCGCACGTCATACGCGTAAGCCCGGGTGAAGGTGCCGTCGGTGCGGCGCGTAAAGACCCAGTAGGATTGTCCGGGCGCGAACCAGTACAAGACAGCGCGCCGTTTGCCCTCGGTATCGAAATACCGGTAGCCGTAGGTGCTGCTGTCGGCGTTGTAGTCGTTGGACATCTTGACGGTCATGCAAAGGTACATGTCATCCATGTTGTCCCACTGCACCTCGACGGAGCCGTTTCCGAGGTTCCTGACGGAGGTGATGTCCGCGGAGGCGGACACCGCCAGCGCAAACAGCAGCAGTAATGTCATGACCGCGAGCACTGTCAGTTTTCCCTTGATACGCATAAAGCGGGCCTCCTTTGCGGCCGGCAGGACGCGGTCGATGCCGACCTGTTTTATGTGGCTTCAATCATACCATAAAACTCACGGATGCACAAGATAAAAATCATGATCATGCCAGAGAGGACTGTAAAAATGGAACGCCAGCATCACTGTTCACAGGAAACGCAAACGAGGCAAAGGTGAACTATTGAGAAGTAAAGGAGTTTATCGGACACCGTACTCAAGGAAGTTTATCCAATGGCAGATACGGGAAACCACCTGCTATTCATTCCTACAACCAAGTGGCGTACCAGAAAGCCCCCGCAGTCGCGGGAGGCCGCAGGCCGAACCGTCGTCTCCATCCCATAGCCGTCCACCCCCACGGCTCAGCGGTACCCGTAACTGTCCTCTGCGGCACGGAATTCCGGAGTCCGCCGGTTCACCCGGCGGATGAGGCCGCAGGCCGAAACCCGGCTGAAAGCCGGGCGATGGGATGGGAGTGCTGCAGAGGACGTGACGAGGGGAGCCGCGAGGGGGCACACCCTCGCGTACAATCCGCAGCAGCGGCATG
>CACXEB010000012.1 GCA_902766515.1 uncultured Eubacteriales bacterium | reverse complement strand
TACCTTGCAGATTTGCCGCCCGGGAGGGACGCAGTCCCGACAGGCAAATCTGAGAGGGGGGTCACGCAGGGGGGACGCCAGTCCCCCCTACGGGCCCTGGAACAGGGCCTCTACGGATTGCATTTCTGACACGGCGTATACCCCTGGTCGATCAACGATTCACGGGTAGTCGTCGTGGTTTTTTTATTCTCCTGCGTGATCCGGGCAACCTCGCTGCAGCTGGGCAGGTGGAACTTGAGGGTCTTGGTGTTCAGGACGTAGCGCTTCCGGGCGGAGGCCGAGGTCGGGGTCGAGCGGCCCTTCGGCGTCGCAGTCACGCGGGCTTTCGGGGTGGGCGAAGGCGTTGCCGTCGGGTCAGCGGCCGCGGCCTGTTCCGCCAGCAGGTAGGGGTTCGAAGCGCTCATAAGGGTTTTGAGCGCCGCCGCCGCGTTGGCGTCCGCCGCCACGGAAATCAGCCCTGCCACGGTCAGCTGGTAGAAGCCGTCATTCCGGACATAGCCCTCCCGAAGCTCCCGGCCTGAGACATAGCGCACCCGGTACCAGGTTGTCTTGCCCGAGTCCTGCGCTGACAGGATCGCGCACACCTGGTAATCCGCCAGCGTGTCCGTCTGGCTCCGGGCGGAGGCCGTTTTATATACCGGGATCCTGGTGCCGTCCTCCGAATGGGCAAGGCCAAAGGGGACGGTCTCGCTGAGCGGCGCCGTCAGCTCATCGCCCAGCGCGGCGGCGGAAACGCCGGCCAGCAGCGCCGCCAGCGCCAGGACAGCCACCAGGCGTTCAATGACCAGTTTCATCGATACTGCACTTCCTTTCACTGTATTCACATGATGCTTTTCAGGTATTCATAGCTCTGCCGGAGGCAGTCGAACGGCGACGTGCCGTAGCATTCATCCTGCTCCACCAGGGCGTATTCGGTGACGCCGTTCCCCTTCAGGATATCCAGGATCGCCGGGAAATCCAGATTTCCAGCACCCACGGCGGCCATGCGGATATCAAAGCCGCGGATTGCCAGGTCCTTCAGGTGCACGCAGGACAGCCGGTCCGCGTGCGCGGCCAGCCACGCGCGCACATCGACGCCCGCGTACTGCAGCCAGTAGGTATCCGCCGTCACCCCCATGAGCTCCGCGGGCAGCATGGCCAGCAGGTGTTCCATGAAGGTATGGCCGTCCTGCAGGCGCTCAAACTCAAAGGCGTGGTTGTGGTACATCATCTTGAGGCCTGCGTCCCGGAGGCGCTCCGCCGCCGGGCCGAAGTCATCCGCGAAGTACGGCAGGAAATCGGCGCAGTGATACCGGTCCGGCAGGTACCCCAGGCCCACGTAGCGGCAGCCGTACAGCAGGTGCCGTTCGATCAGGGCGTCCGTGCGATCCAGGAAATCGCCCTCCGGATTGTGCGTCAGGACGATGGACAGCCCGTTCTGGTCGCACAGGGCCTTGATGCGCCGGGGCTCGATGGGGCCCAGCGCGGACAGCTGGACGTAACGGTAGCCGATCTTCGCCAGCTTTTCCAGCGTCCGGCCCAGGTCCCGCTCGTTCTGCCCGAACATCCTCACGGTATACATTTGCGCGCCGATCTGCATGGTGAGTCCTCCTTTGTTTACGCGTCCTTCGGGATGGTATAGCAATCCGGCGGGAAGAAGGGATGGTCCCCCACCAGGTCGAGCTTCCCGGCCAGCAGGGCGCGGTCCCCGTCGGACAGGGGCCGGCCGGTCAGGTCGTCAATGTGTTCCACCGCGAACCGGAAGTGATCAAAATTGCCCGGCGGGATGATCGCGTCCACGCCCAGGCCCAGCGCGTACCGGACGGCAGCGGAGAGCCACGCCGGCTCCTCCTCCGGGTCAATAGGCTTGCACCAGGACTTGGGGAACTTCGACGTATCCCGCTCGTTCCCGATCCAGGCCCGTTCGATCATGGACTTCATGCAGAGCAGCCCGATCCCCTTCTCCCGGGCGGTCCGGATCAGCGTATCGCCCATGCCGTGCGCCATGTGCATGTGCCAGTTGAACGGGAACAGCACCGTGTCAAAATCATAGAGCGACAGGGCCTTCAGCGCCACCGCCTCGCTGTGGGCGGTGATCCCCAGCCGGCGGGCGATGCCCTTTTCCTTCATGTCCCGCAACAGCTCCATCGCGCCGCCCGGCCCGAAGGCGATCCGGATATCGTCCATCGTGGTCAGCTCGTGCAGCTGGTATACGTCAAAATAGTCCGTGCGCAGAAGCGAAAGCGACGCCTTCATCGTCTCCTCCGCCTTTGCCCGGGTGCGCTCCCGCGTCTTGCAGGCCAGGTAGACGTCCTTGCGGTACGGCACAAGGGAATGGCCCAGCATCTCCTGGGCGTCGCCATAGGTCGGCGCGACGTCAAAATAGTTGACGCCCCGCTCGACCGCCCAGGCCACATACCCGTCCGACGCCGCCTGCCCGTCCCCCGGGAATACGCTGTCCCCGTAATGCGCCGCTGACACGATGCCGCCGTAAGCGACCGCCGATATCTCATATCCCGTGTTTCCCAGTTTCCGGTATTTCATGGAAGCCTCCTTCTGAATGTATACTTTTGGCGTTTCATCTACTGGGCCTGAGGCTTGTAGATCAAAGCAGAAATCTCATTCGTGATCTTTTCCGACGCTTCGGTCAGTTCGCCGCTTTCGGTCAGAATCGGCGTATCCAGGATGGACTTGATGGTGCAGGCGGTTGAGGCTGCGGCGGCAATCGCCTTTTTTGATTCCGGCGTATAGGCTTTGTAATCTGTGCCCTCGTTTTGGATGATATCTTCCATCGTCCAGATCTGCGGCAGGAAGTACGAATCAAGGTGAGCGAGCAGCTGATAGAACATATAAGTCCTTCTGCGGATCGCAATGCACTGTGCGGCAGCCGCATGGAGTGATTCAACGATTTCATCCGCCTGCGCTTTGTTGGCCAAGGCGTTTTCCAGCTTTTCCTGCGACTTTGCGCCTGTGATCAGGCCCATCACCATCAATGCCGGCCCGGCGACCAGACCGCCCAGCACGACCATGCCGCCCGCCATGCCCAGACCCCCGGCAGCAAGTGAACCGCCGCCAAAAAACGCCAGGGTTGCATTCGTCGCCGCGGCGCCGTGCAGGGCAGCGATCGCGGTGCCGGTAGAAGTAGCGGCAAAGGACGTCGCGGCGCCATACGCGCCTAACGCCGTCAGCGCTCCGCCAACTGCACCGGCCGCGGCGCCGCCTGCCACACCGACCGCGAAATTACCCAATTCTTTCAGTTCCTGAAAGACGTTCTGGTCGATATGAAGGTTCTTCAGCTCCTCCAGCCCAATGGAGGACTGGAAATCAATATTCTTGATCTGTTCAAAGCTCCTGACAAACGCCATCACATTATGATCCAGCACATGGAGCTTCTCTGCGCCCAGTTGATTCAGCGCTTCACTGACCGCCTTCCTGTGCCTGTCCAATTCTGTTTTCGCCTGTTCCACGCTTGTGTTCGCCGATTCGTTGATGCGGTTCGCCTTGGAATTGTCCGAGACCGCCTTAACGGTCTTTCCCCCGCCGATCGCGCCCGTCAGCACCGCCGCGCCAATGAAAAACAACGGTAAAGGCATGTTGTCCCCTCCTCAGTCAGTAATCAGAGCACGCGCCGCCTCAAGGACGACTGCTTTGCGGTCTGAAAGCTCATTGATCCGGCTTTCAATCACACCGTAGGGTCGGTTGGCGGTTTTCAGCCACATGACTTCGTGTTCTATCGCCACCAGCGTTCTCACCGTATGCTCCATTTCCAGCACGGTCGCGGATTCAACACCCACGCTTTTCGCTACATAACGGATCAGGCGTTTTTCGTTGGCAGAGTACTCGCCGTCGCTCTGCGCAATGGTCAGCAGGTCCCACAGCAACAGCTTTCCGCGGATCACTCCGTTTTTCGGATCCGTTTCCCCGTGGATGACCGTTCCCAGATAATCATGGACGGTATCGTAGTAATCTTCCTCATCCTCGGCAGGTTTTGCAAACGCCTCCGTGCATTCGGCTATCAGATCGTTGCAATAGAATGAAAACGAAGGATCCAGTTCCTTGCCGATTTCACGGAACTTATCCTTTTCCTCCTGCACGATAACGCCATCGACGGCAATCAGGCCGTAAATGATTTTCAGCGCATCCCGGACCGCAAGGACAGATTCCGTCTGCGTTGATACAATCGGCGTTTCAGGGGCAGGGCTGGCCGACTGCGCTTTCTTCTCCATCATTGCGTTCCACGTTTCCTCGCCTTTTGACCTCAGGGATTCGAAGGCTTCCTGACCGAACTGCGCGATATTCTTTGCCGCGTCACCCAGCTTCTCCGGCCTGATGGCATCCGGCAGCTTCTCCGACGCGTCCGCAACTGTTTTTTTGAGTCCCTCTGCGGTCTGCTGCAATCCTTTTCTGAGGTTATTCAAGTCGAACAGCGGCATATTGTCCTCCTCATAATCTGAATGCGTCATCCGAATCCATCAGTTGGTCAAACTCGGATTGGTTGGCAAACTGCGTACGATAGCCAAGAATCGCCTGAATCTCCGCGTTGCCTTTAATGTACCCGTCGATATCGTTCTCCATCAGGGCTTTATCCATGGCCGCGAAGCCAGATTCAAATGTTTCCAGATGTGTGGTCAGGTACTGATCCACGACCCGTTCCATTTCCTGACGATACTGTCTGATCAGCGCAATGGACTCCCGGCAGGCCGCTTCGATCCTGATCCGCTCCCGTTCAGCAAGCGCCCGGTCATCCAGCGCCTTCCGGAGTTCCATGTAAGCAGCCGCAGATGCGGTAAAGGCCAAGGCAAGCGGGGAAAGCTTCATCACCTCCGACATACTGCCCAGCCCGAGCTTACTGTGAATGCCAAGCGCCGACAACACCTTTTCCGTCATTTCCCGGATTTCTCCACCACCCAGCTTTTCCACCATTTCCTGTTCATTGATTTCGCGGGTCATGTACTGCCTGATGATTTTTCCCACCCTGACCGACTCATCGACCAGGTGTTTTGCAAAATCATCCCGGTTCAGGCTTTGAAGCTCCATCGCGGTGAACCCGCGCTCAATAGACTCAGCCGCTGTATCCCTGGCATAAACAGTCGCGGCCAGCCATACCGGCTTCGCAAACGCCTGCGCCGCCTGTTTCGGCGTTTGATTTCCGGAAGCCACTTCGGCGATCATCCGGATCAGGCTGATGACATCGACCCGGGGATCGTTTCCTTCCGTCTTCTGTTCGATGTCTGCGGTCCTTTTTAAATCTACTTTTGATCCGTTGTCTTCCAATCGTGATACGCCTCCCTGCGGCTGCAGATATGTGACCGTAACGATCACGGCATGCGCCTGCTGACAATCGTTTCTTCACATTCCACTTGATGGCCTCTTTATTCCCTGACCATCATCACTTTGACGGCGGAAGCTTTATCGTCCCGGCAGAGCAGCACGGCCTGATCCATTTGTTCGAGCGGGAATCTGTGGCTGATGAGCGGTTTGACATCCACCAGTCCGTTTTTGATCATGTCGATGCAAAGCGGGAAAAACAGGGCGGGGGCAGCGAAGGAATAACGCAGCTGCAGGCGCCTGAAATGCATCCGGTTGATGTCCAGGCTGCAGCGGCTTTCCTCCCTGGTCTTCGCAATGCCGATCATGCTGATCACGGCGCCAAAGG
>CACXEB010000011.1 GCA_902766515.1 uncultured Eubacteriales bacterium | reverse complement strand
GGACGCCAAGTGGGTGTATGACAACATCACCGCGGGCACGGTGGTGACCATCCACAACGACGGCAACACCGACAAGGAGCTCTCCGAATTCTCCCGCTACCGCAAGTCCAACGCGGGTAACACGGTGATCCCCGCGTCCGCCTATGATTTTGAGGCGGAACCGCCCGCCTACCAGCGGGTCAAAAAGGGCAGCTACGGCATGACGGTGTTCTGGATGCAGAAAACGCTCGAACAGCTGGGCTATTTCAAGGATACCACCGCCACGGGCTATTTCGGGTCCCTGACCCAGTCCGCCCTCAAACGCTTCCAGAAGGCGAACGGCCTGAACGCGGACGGCGTGATGAACGAGAAAACCTACAACAAAATCGTGGAAAAGCAAAAAGAGAAACAGAAAAAGGCTGCCGAAGCAGCCCTGTGATCCGGGTTTCACGGATCGTTACCGGTCCCTGCGCACCTGGAAGATGCCGCACTTCAGATACTCCGTCTCCGGCATGGCCGGCAGGATGGGGTGATCGCGGCCCTGGGTGCGCATTTCTACCTGCATGAGGCGGATGTGCGCGTCATGCGCGGCGTCCTGGATGACCCGGACAAACTCGTGCCGCGGCATGTGCTGGGAGCACGAGCAGGTCACCAGATACCCGCCTTCCCGCACCAGCTTCATGCCCCGTAAATTGATCTCCTTGTATCCCCTGCGCGCGGCATCCGTGGCCGCGCGCGTTTTTGTAAAGGCGGGCGGGTCCAGGATGACCACGTCATAGGTCTCCCCCGCCTGCGTCGCCGCCTTGAGCCAGTCGAACGCGTTGGCGGCGACGAACCGGATGTTTTCAAACCCGTTCAGCGCTGCGTTGGCCCGGGCCGTCTCCAGCGCTTCCTCGGAGATATCCACCGCGGTGACGCTGACCGCGCCGTAGTGCGCCGCATGCAGGGCGAACGCCCCCGTATGGGTGAAGCAGTCCAGCACGGACGCCCCCCGCACAAACGGGGCGATCGCCGCGCGGTTTTCCTTCTGGTCGAGGAAATAGCCGGTCTTCTGGCCGTGCGCCACATCCACGCGGAATCGGATGCCGTTCTCCTCGAACAGTATCTCCTCCGGCAGCGCGCCGTACAGCAGGCCCGTGGCGGGCGCCAGGCCCTCCAGGCGGCGGACGGGGGCGTCGCTGCGCTCATAGATGGCTTCCGGTCCCAGCAGTTCACGCAGGGTATCCACGATGACCGGGCGATAGCGCTCCATCCCCAGGCACATGAACTGCATGACGATGACCGGCCCGAAGGCATCCGCAATGACGCCCGGCAGCCCGTCCGACTCGGAATAGATCAGCCGGCAGCTCTTCAGGTCCGCGAAGGCGCGGCGGTAATCCACCGCCTGGGTGACCCGCGCCCGGAAAAAGGCCTCGTCCACCGGCTCCTCCCGCCGGGTCAGCAGCCGGAGCGCCATCTGGCTGGTCGGATGGTAAAACGCCTGGCCCAGAAACGCCCCGTTGGCGGCAAGCACGCGCACGACCGCGCCCGGCTCCGCCGAGGCGTCCACCCGCGCCACATCGCTGCGGTAGATCCAGGTCCGGTGCTGGTAGACCTGCTTTTCTTTCCCGATCGACAGTTGACAAGTCGGCTGCATAGGTTGTACTCCTTTATGGTTCACAGCAAAGTGCGGCGGGAGGGGTGATGCGTTCACGCATCGCTCCTTCGTCAGGTCTCGTGTCCCGCGGTGTCCGTCACGTGCTCAAACAGATCATCATGCCGCTCATCGGGGCCGACCGTGCTGAAGCACAGGCCGAACAGGCTGTTGTCCAGGCGGCCCTTGTCGTGCAGGCGATAGCGGGACGACTGCTGGGACACATGCTTCTTGTACGCCTGGGCGGCGACCTGCATGCCGGTCCTGCCGCCGAAAGCGCTCAGCGGCTGCCGCCAGTCAAACTTCGTCTGGTCCTCCCGCCAGAGGTGGAGGTACAGCTTCTGCGGCTGCCAGACGCCCCATTTTTCAGCGGACGCCGGATCGTACTCCGGATCCACGGCATATTTGCTCACAGCGTCGATGGTCGCCTGGGCAGTGACGACATGATGGTAGTGTCCGTATTCCCCGTGGATGTCCTGGGTCACGACCACCCGGGGCCGGTAGCGGCGGATGGCTTCGGTGATCCGGGCCGGCGCGGTATCCTCCCCGCCCCAGTTCATATAGGCGGAGGCCATGGAGGTGCCGGACACGTCCGGCAGGGATCCGATATCGGGATACAGGCGCACGCCCATGACCCACAGGCCGTCCAGCAGTTCCGCGGTCCGCATGCCGTTGCTGCCGCCGACCATGTACAGGACGATCACCTTGTATTGCCGCTGCCCGGCGTACGTGGGGATCATGCCGCCGAACCACAGGATCTCATCATCCGGGTGCGTCGCCACCAGCAGCATGTCCGCGTCGCCTTCGAGGGTCTCCCACCGCTGCACCCAGTCCGGCAGATCACCGGCGCCCATCACATGGATGTCGCTGATCCGGAGCGGGTCGTCCGGATTCACCCGCCGGATGGTAAATTCCGCGGACGGGCGGCTGAACGGGATCCATTCCGTGGCGTAGGGATCGCTGTACTCGGCCAGCACCCCGCCGTCGGCGTCCACGATCCGCACCGGCACCACATCGCGGAAGAACGTGAGCATGATGCCCTGGGCCTTCTGCTGGCGCGGGCAGGTCACGGTGACCTCGCCGTCGGTTTCGCCGTCCCAGTGGTTGTTGTGCTTGCCGTTGTGCATGTAGGACAGCTTCTTC
>CACXEB010000010.1 GCA_902766515.1 uncultured Eubacteriales bacterium | reverse complement strand
GAGATGGCGTTGAGCATATCCTTCACGCCGTCGACAACGGCGGTGACCTGCGCAAGCTGTTCCTCTTCCATACCCATGCCGGCGAGCAGGGGAGAGAGATCTCCCGACAGGGAGAGGGACGCGTCCACCGAAACGGGCTTCTCCATTCCGGCACCGGCCATACCGCCGCACACGCTGGTGAACATGAAGATGATGGCGAGAATTGCGGAAAGCATATTGTTCATAAAACTTTTCACTCCTTATCTGTACAGATGCTGTACCATATTTACGATCTGATCACCAGAAGCTGATCAATTGTTTATTTTACCATAAAACAGACAGAAAGCAACCCAAAAGAAGGACGATCCGGCAAAAACGGCGAATCATTGGTACGGACAAAAAAGCGTGGAGACCATCCGCGAAAAACACGGGTCCAGAGAGGAAGACAACAAGATGCAGAAGATTCTTGCCGCAGTGCTTGCGCTGGCTTTGCTGCTGTCCGGCGCCGCGGGGATCGCGGAAGGGCCGCAGGATGAGGGGCTGACCATTCCTGCCGCCGGCGAAACGGTGCACGGATTTGAAGTCAGGGAAATACGGGAATTCCCGCTGGCGGGCGGAGAACTGGTTTATTTTGAACATCAGAAAACCGGGGCGAAGCTGGTGTGGATCGCCAACGAGGACACGAACCGGGCGTTCCAGCTGACGTTCCTGACCCGGCCGGAGAACGATACGGGGCTGCCGCATGTTTTCGAGCACGCGACGCTGTTCGGATCGGAAAAATATCCGAGCGACGCGCTGTTCGCCAATATTTCCTACCAGACCTACAACACATACATCAACGCGTACACGACGGACGCGATGACGAGCTTTCCGCTGGCCTCTCTGTCAGAGGAGCAGCTGCTGGCCCTGGCGGATTACTACGTGGATTCCTGCTTTCATCCGCTGATCATGACGGATGAAGACATCTTCCGCACGCAGGCGTGGCATTACAGGCTGCCGGACGCGGAAAGCGAGATGACCTACGAGGGCGTCGTCTATTCCGAAATGCTGGGCGCCATGACACTGGACAGGATGGCGCTGGAGTACGCCAACGACGCAACGTTCCCCGGGGCTGCGCTGAGCTACAGCTACGGCGGCCTGCCGGAGAATATTCCGGAGATGACCTGGGACGACGTAAAGGCCTTCCACGACAAATACTACCATCCGTCCAACTGCCTGGCGCTGCTGTACGGAAAGCTTGAGCATTATGAGGATTTCCTGAAGCTGCTGGACACGGAATTTTCCGCGTACGAAAAGCGTGAATTCGGATCCGCGGACGAAGGATATACGCCGGTTACTGAATCCGTGACGCAGAAATTCGCTTACCCCATGGCGGAAGGCACGGACGTGATGAACCAGAGCGTGATCATCTACTATATCCTCCTGCCCGACATGAAGGGAGACGGGGCGCAGGAAAGCCTTATCGACCACATCTGCAGCATGCTGAACCAGCCGGGATCCGCGTTGATCCGGAGAATGCGGGAAAAGTTCCCGTCGGGCAGCGTCAGCTGCGGCCGGGAGGTCGCCGCGCCGGACGACGCGGTCATCTTTACGGCAAGCGGCATGAACGGGGATGACGCGGAAGCCTTCAAGGCGCTGGCGGACGAAGCGCTGGCCGAAGTGGCGGCGGAAGGGTTCCCGGCGGATCTTGTGGACAGCGCCATGGCCGCGCTGAACATTTCGGAGCTGCTGTCCAATGAGAACGGCGACCCTGTGGAAACCGTGGTTTACGCCCTCGCCTACAATTACGCCGTGACCGGGGATCCCTTCGAATACGCGGATTCTGTGGAGGCCCATGGCCGGATCGCGGAAGAGAACGGGCAGGGCCTGCTGAAGGAAGCCGCCGCGAAGTGGCTGACCGGAGACATTCTGTATACGCTGACCACGACCTATCCCGCTCCCGGCGAAAAGGAGAAGCAGGACGCCGCCCTGGCGCAGAAGCTGGCGGAAATCAAGGCCGGGATGAGCGCCGAAGAAATGCAGGACGTTATCGACAGGACCAACGCGGCGGACGAACCGGAAGACACCGCGGAGCTGATGGCAAAAATCAAGGTCGTGGACGTGGAAAGCCTGCCGGAAGAAATCCGGGTTTATCCGGTCAGCGATGAAACGGACGAAAACGGGATCCGGCATATAGACGTAACGGCCGGCGTGGACGGCATCGGGCAGGTGCAGCTTCGGCTGGACGCGGCTGCGCTGCCGCAGGAGGATATCCACTGGATGCGGCTGTTCACCCGG
>CACXEB010000009.1 GCA_902766515.1 uncultured Eubacteriales bacterium | reverse complement strand
CGGCAGCCGTCACCCCTTCGACCAGTTCATCATCGCCAAGACCCCCGCGGCCCGCTGGGGCGAAGCGACCGACCTGCAGGGACCGGCGGTCTTCCTGGCCTCTGACGCTTCCAACTTCGTGAACGGCCACATCCTGTATGTCGACGGCGGCATCCTGGCCTACATCGGCAAGCAGCCCTGACGCGGAAGGAGAAAACGGTATGAAGCCTTATGTCGGGCTTCGGCTGCACGACACGGTTCCCGGAACCCTCCGGGAACGTGCCGCCGCGGCGAAAGCACAAGGCTTTTCCTGTGTGCACCTGGCGCTGTCCAAGACCATGGGAAAGGCGTATATGGAGCCGGGCGCGCTGACGCCCGGACTGGCGCAGCGCGTGCGCAGCGACCTGGACGGACTGTATCCGGCCGTGCTGGGCTGCTATCTCAATCTCGCGACGCCGGATATGGCGGAATACCGCGCTTCCGTCCGGAAGTACGTCACCCACCTGCGCTTCGCCGCCTGGATGGGCGCGGGCGTCGTCGGGACCGAAACTGGGGATCCCAACAAGGAATACCGATATGATCCGGCCCGGAGCCACTCCGACGAAGCGCTCGACCTGTTCATCCACCGGATCGCGCCGGTGGTGGAAGCGGCCGAAAAGACGGGCGCGGTCCTGGCCATCGAGCCGGTGTACACCCATATCGTCTATAACGGCGTCCGCGCCCGCGAGGTGCTGGATGCCATCCGCTCGCCCGCCCTCGGCATCATCCTGGATCCGGTCAACCTGCTGCATCCGGACAACGTGGACGACGCCGACCGCGTGATCGCCGAAGCCATCGAGCAGCTGGCCGATGACGTGCTGGTGGTGCACATGAAGGACTATGTCCGCCAGCCGGACGGCGCGCTCAAATCGGTCGCCGCCGGAACCGGCGGGATGGATTACAGCCGGATCGCCCGCTTTATCCGGGACAGCAAGCCGGCCGTGCATATCACGCTGGAGGATACGAAGCCGGACAACGCCGAACAGGCGCGCCGTTTCGTGGAACAACTGACGGAAGGTTAACCATGGCGAAGAAGAAACTGATCATGATCGCCGACGACGAGATCGGCATCCATGAGAGCCTCCGGATCTACCTGACCCGCGAAGGATACGAGGTTTTCTCCGTCTTCCGCGGGGACGAGGTCATGAGCGCGTTTGAGCGCATGCGGCCGGACCTGGTCATCCTGGACATCATGATGCCGGGGCGGTCCGGCACGCAGGTGTGCACGGACATCCGCGCGGTGAGCATGACGCCGGTGATCATCCTGACCGCCAAGGGGGAGGAAGTCGACAAGCTGCTGGGGTTTGCCCTCGGCGCGGACGATTACATCGTCAAGCCCTTCAGCCCCCGCGAGGTGGTTTCCCGCATCGCGGTCATCTTCCGCCGGATCAACCGCATGGAGAGCGAGCCGGATGAGCAGACGCTGACCATCGGCCATACCAGCATCGACCTTAAATGCTACGAGGTGCGGGTGGACGGCCAGCCGGTCGTCCTGTCACCCAAGGAGGTGGAGATCCTCCACCTGATGGCCAGCCATCCGCGGCAGGTATTTACCCGCGAGCAACTGCTGGACAACATCTGGGGCTTTGACTTCGACGGCGACCCGCGCGTCGTGGACACGTCGATCAAGCGCATCCGGAAGAAACTGCCCGAGAACGCGGGCGTCGTCCTGCGCTCGGTCTACGGCGTCGGCTACAAGGCCGAACCGGAACAGGATGCGTAGGCTCCGCGGCCTGCCGCTGATCACACAATTCGGACTCATGATTGTGCTGCTGCTGATCATATCGGCGGCAGCTCTTTGGCGTATCAGCGGCCAGCTGTCGGAGCGGAGCATCGCGGAAACGGACCAGGCCGAAATCGACCAGACGATCGATTGGGCGGAAGAGTGGCTGGACGCGTATGCAGCGCATTCGCTGACGCGGGAAACCCTCCAGGCCCGCGCGAACCCGGAGCTGAACCCGGGACAGATCTTCCTGATGCTGCTCAACCCGCATGCCCGCGTGATCGCCTTTACCGACCTCGGCGTCGCCTATTTCGGCCGCGATCGGCTTTCCGGGCTGGTCAGCCGGCTGGACCAGCAGGGCAGCTTCAGCCTGTCGGACCAGGAAACGGGCACCTGGGTCCTGCTGAGCGGCAAAAAGACGGCGGCCGGCTATTATATCCTGGCCGGCAAGCCGACGCGGATCTACCGTGATACGCTGGCGATTTACCACACCCGCCTGATGAAATGGCTGATCCCGGGCCTGCTCGGGCTGAGCGGCCTGCTGCTGATCCTGAGCATGGTCACGGCCCGCCCGCTGCGCCGGCTCAAGGAGGCCGCCCAGGCTGTCGAGCGGGGAGAGATCGTCACGCTGGACACGGACCTGCCCGGCGAGGCGGGGGATCTCGCCGCTGCGTTCAACCATATGTCCCGGCAGGTATCCGCCACCATCGACGACCTGGCGCACGAGATCCGGAACAAGCGGCTGCTGCTGGAGTCCCTGGATGAGGGCATCATCGCCCTGGACGGCGAGGGCCGGATGCTGGACGCCAACAGCGCGGCTCGGGACCTGCTGGGGGAAGGCTCCGCCGCCTGGCAGCAGGTGATGGACGCGACGCGCGGGGCATTCGACGATCAGCAGCCGTCCCGGCTGCGGGTCCAGGTCGGCGACGCCGTGCTCGAAGGACGGATCACGCTGCTGCCGGCCCAGGGAGGCCGGAGCGGCGTCATCGCGGTCATCCGGGATATCACGGAGGCGGAGCTCCTCGAGCGGACCCGGTTTGAGTACGTCGCGAATATTTCGCATGAGCTCCGGACGCCGCTGGCCAACATGCGCGGTCTGGCAGAGGGACTGCGGGACGGCCTTGTCACGGACGACGAGGAGCGCAGCCGCTATTACGGCATCATCGTTGATGAGGTGCGCCGCCTGTCCCGCCTGGTCAACGACCTGCTGGAGCTGTCGGGGCTGCAGTCCAATCCGGCGGCCTTCGAAATGGAGCGCGTCAGCCCCACCGAGGTCATGCTGGAGCTGTACGACCTGAACAAAAAAGCGTTTTCGGAACAGCAGCAGGCCCTGATCCTGGAGATTCCCCGCGACGATCTGCCCCAGATCATCACGAACGAGGACCGGCTGACCGAGGTGCTGAACATCTTCCTCGACAACGCGCGCAAATATACGCCCGCCGGCGGCCGCATCGCGCTGGGCGCGGAAGTGGTGACCACCGACGGGCTGGAAACGGGGATCCGGTTTTTTGTCCGTGACAACGGGATCGGGATGGATGAGGAGGCGCAGCGCCATATCTTCGACCGCTTTCACCAGGCGGACAAGTCCCACGCCTCCAAGGGGAGCGGCCTTGGCCTTTCGATCGCGCGGGAGATCCTGCTGAAGATGAATGTCACCATTTCCCTGCGCAGCGCCCCGGGAGAAGGCAGCGAGTTTTCGTTTATCCTGCCGATTCCGTAAGATTCTGGCAGATCCTGACGGTTTCCATGGCGTTGGCGGCGTAATAGTCCGCTTCGATCCGCTGCGCGTACTCCGGCGTCAGCACCGCGCCGCCGACGATGACCCGGCAGAAGGGCGCTTCCTGATGGATCAGCCGGATCGTCTCCGCCATGGCGGGCACGGTCGTGGTCATCAGGGCACTGAGTCCGCAGCAGGGCGCCTGCAGGCGCTGAACGGCTTCCAGCACGGTCCGCGGGGCGACGTCCTTGCCCAGGTCCGCGACCTGGAAGCCATAATTTTCCAATAGCAGGCGTACGATGTTCTTTCCGATGTCGTGCACATCCCCCTGCACCGTGGCAATCACGACCGGACACCGCTGCGGCGCTGCTTCCGCGCGCGCTTTCATGGCGGCTTTGATCTCGCGGAAGGCCGCTTCCGCCGCTTCCGCCGCCATCATCAGCTGCGGCAGGTACAGCGTCTTTGCTTCAAACGCCTGCCCCGCCTGATCCAGCGCGGGCATCAGGTGGTCCTGGATGAGATTCAGGGGATCGGCGCCGCCGCTGATCCTCTCCCGGGTCAGCCGGGCGGCTTCCTCCCGCAGACCCTTCCGGACGGCGTCCCGCAGCGGCGTCGTGCCGCTGTCGGTCCCGGCCGGGCGGACGGGCGCTGCCGCAGCAGGGGCCGGCGCGGCCCCGGGATGGCCGGACGCGTACCGGATGTAGGCTGCGCAGCGCGGATCGGCGCCGGTCAGGGCCACATACGCATAGTACGCCGACATCATCTCGTCGGACAGCGGGTTCATGATCGCGGCGCTCAGCCCGTTGGCCATGGCGGCGGTCAGGAAGGCGGCGTTCAGCGCCGGGCGGCGCGGCAGGCCGAATGACACGTTGGATACGCCCAGCACCGTCGCGCAGCCCAGGCGGTCATGGATCATGCGCAGCGTGTCCAGCGTCACGCGGGCGGCGTCGTCCGATGCGCTGACGGTCATGGTCAGGGCGTCAAACACGATGTGCCGGCGGTCGATCCCCAGCTCTTCAGCGGCGGCCAGGATGCGCTCCGCGATCCGGAACCGGCCGTCAGCAGTCGGGGGAATGCCCTGCTCGTCCAGGGTCAGGGCGATCACGGCCGCCCCGTAGTGCCTGACCAGCGGCAGGACGGTGGACAGGCTTTTTTCGCTCCCGTTGACGGAATTGACGAGGGGCTTGCCGTTGACGATCCGCAGCGCGGCTTCGAGCGCCTGGGGGTTGGCGCTGTCGATGCACAGAGGCAGGTCCATGACCGCCTGCAGTTCCTCCACGACGCGCCTGAGCAGGGCGGGCTCGTCCGCTTCCGGAATGCCCACATTGACGTCCAGCAGGTCGGCGCCGGCTTCCTGCTGCCGGAGCGCTTCGTTCAGGATATAACCCATGTCCTGGTCCAGCAGCGCCTGGCGGAAGACCTTTTTGCCGGTCGGGTTCAGCCGCTCGCCGATCAGGACGGGCCGGTCCCCGAGGATGACGGCGTGAGTGCCGGATGAGACGACAGTCCGGTCCTGCGCGGGCAGCGGCCGGGGCGACAGCGGACGGACAGCCTCCGTGAGCGCGGCGATGTATTCGGGCGTCGTCCCGCAGCATCCGCCGACGATCCGGATCCCTTCCTGTACGAGGTCCCGGACCTGGCGGGCGAAATCGTCCGGTCCCACGTCGTAGACGGTTTTTCCGTCCTCCACCCGCGGCATTCCCGCATTGGGCTTCAGCAGCACCGGGACGGACGCGGCGCGCAGGTACCGCCGGGCGACAGGGACGAGCGCCTCCGGACCGCAGGAGCAGTTCATGCCGATCGCGTCCGCGCCGAGGGCTTCCAGCATGGCGGCCATGGCCTCGGGCGTGGCGCCGGTCATCAGCTTGCCATCCTCGCCATACGCGTTGGACACCCACACGGGCAGGCCGCAGGACTCCTTGGCGGCCAGCAGCGCGGCGCGGGTCTCGTAGCTGTCGTTCATCGTTTCAATGAACACCAGATCGGCCCCGGCGGCGGCGCCGATGCGGACGACCTCGGAAAACAGCCGGACAGCGTCCTCAAACGCGAGATCCCCGTATGGCTTCAGCAGCCGGCCGCTGGGACCGACGTCGAGGGCGACAAAGCGGGGCGACTGCCCGCCGGCCTGCGCGATCGCCTCACGGGCCAGGCGGATGCCGGCTTCGATGACCCGGGGCAGCGCCTCGGGATCAAAGCGCAGGCCGTTGGCCCCGAACGTGTTGGCGGTGATGATCTGGCTGCCGGCTTCCAGGTAGGCCGCGTGAATGCCCCGGATAATGTCGGGATGTGAGAGGTTCCAGTTCTCGGGCCGTTCGCCCGGCAGCAGCCCGCGGCTTTGCAGCAGGGTGCCCATACCGCCGTCCATCCGGACGACGCCGCGCTGTAGAAGCTCTTTTACCGTCAAGGCAGTTCATCCTCCTGTCGTTCGATCCCGGCCACGGCCGTCACGCTTTTGGACGGGCTCATGATCAGGCTCGCGTTGAGTGTCAGTCCGATCTTTCGGCCGCAGTCAAGCAGGCTGAAGATCTCCTTTTGCGCTTCCAGCGGCCAGTCCCCATAGCCGGGGCTGAACCGCGGCCGAAGGCGGAGGCCTTCCCCGGTTTTCAGCTGGTCGGTAAAGCGATCGCAGACGCGCTCGATCCTTTCCGCGCCGATCGCGTGCAGCAGCAGGGCCCGGGACGGGCTGACGGTGCGGTAACGCGCGATCAGCTGGTCAAAGCCGATGCCGAGGGTGGCGGCAAACAGCACTGCGTGGCTGCAGCCGTCCAGCGCGGTCCGCAGCGCCCTGGATTCGGTCCGGACCGTGCCGAAGGCGATGCTGTCCGGTGTATATACAATAGGAAGAAGCTGCCAGACCACCCGGCCGCTGCCCAGGCCGTCCGCCAGCGACAGGCATTCCGCGAGGGGCAGCTGGTCCGCCGGGCCGGAGCGGACGCCCGCGTAGCGCAGGATCGCCCGCTCGTCATACCGGCGGTCGTCCGGGATGCGCGTGATCCGCGGGATTCCGGTCACCATACGCTTCCCAGGATCCCGGTCAGGTTGGCCTGGATCCGCGCCGCGACGTCCGGCTTGTTCATGGTGTAGACGTGCACGTGCCGGATGCCGTTCGCGTACAGGTCGATGATCTGGTCGGTCGCGTAGGCGATGCCGGCCTGGCGCATGGCTTCAGGCTCGTGGCCGAACCGGTCGACCAGGCTCAGGAAGCGCTTGGGCACGGAGCAGCCGGACAGGGTGATGGCGCGCTGGACCTGCCGGGCGTCCGTGATCGGCATGATGCCGGGCACCACGGGCGCGGTGATGCCCCTGTCGCGCAGGTGGTACATGAACCGGAAAAACAGGTCGTTGTCAAAAAACATCTGGGTCGTGAGAAAATCGGCGCCGGCATCGATCTTTCGCCGGAGTCCGTCCAGGTCCGCCCGCGTATCGGCGCTTTCCGGGTGTTTTTCGGGGTAGCAGGCCGCGCCGACGCAGAAGCTGCCGTATCCGCGCAGCTCGCTGATCAGATCACTGGCGTGCCGGTAGCTCCATTGGGACCGGTCGGCGTCTGCCATCGCTTCCGGAATATCGCCGCGCAGCGCCAGCACGTTGGTCAGGTTCGCTTCCTGCATGCGCTGCACCTGCGCCCTCACCGCCTCGTGGGAGGAGGAGACGCAGGTCAGGTGGGTCAGTACGGGCAGCCGATAATCCTGTTCGATGGACTGCGCCAGCTGGACCGTATACGCGCTGGTGCCGCCGCCCGCGCCGTAGGTCACGCTGACGTACGCCGGCTTCAGCGCCGCGACCGCCTGCGCTGCGCGCATGACCGATTCCGCCGCGGCGTTTGCCTTGGGAGGAAAGACCTCGAAGGACAGGGTGAGCGCCGGGGAGGTGACAATTTCCAGAATGTTCGCCATGTTCATGCGGTACGCGTCCTTTCCTTGTCCGATTGACAGGGCCATTATAGCACAGGTTTCTGAAAAGTGATAGAGCGGACCCGCTGAAAGATCGTATTTGCGATGCTTTTTTATCACTGTTCACGGGGCGAACAGTGGCATTCAGGCTATACTGCATATACACTTTATGTGTATATCTTGACAATTGCCCGTTTTGGCGTCATAATGTAAAACGTTCTGTAAACCGTGAGAGATTTGTCTGAATGACGCGAGGGATCGAAGATGGGTAAAAGAATGAAGAAAGGGTCTTATGCAGTCGGAATGGATACCCGGAGGCATATCATAACGACGGCACGGACGATGTTCAACCGGTATGGCTATAAGAATGTCAGCATGCGCGCTATCGCGGCGGAACTGGGCATCAGCGTCGGCAACCTGACCTACCATTTTCCAAAGAAGCTGGACCTGGTTCAGGGGCTTCTGCAGGACGATCTGGCGGTTACCCTGGTCTCGGAGCCGGTGACCGGCCTGCACCAGCTCGAAAAGATTATCAATAATATGCTCGACTCCCTGCAGCGCAACAGCTTCTATTTTCTTGATCCGGAAGTGTTTGTGATCACCCGGTCCGCGACCCGGGATAATATTCTGAGGGTGCACAGCCAGTTGGACATGGCCATCGACCGACTGATCGAACTGGGGCTGTTCCAGCCGTACTTTACGGGAATCACCCGGCAGCGGGTGCTGAAGATCCTCCTGTGGTCCCATGTGGCCTGGATGCAGAGTCATATCCGGATGGCACAGTTTGAGCGGATTGATCAGCGGGCTTTCCTGGATGCGCACTGGACGGTGCTGTCACCCTGGCTGACAGATGCGGGGCGGGAAGAGCTTGCCGGTCTGCAAACAGAATAAAGAAACGGACCCGGACCTTTTGAAAAGGCGTTTGAAAAGCAGGAGGTAATGAGAATTACCGCTTGCTTTTTGTGCTGTCTTCCGATACAATACGCTTGCCGGGCCGGTGGGCGCCGGCGGGAAAATTTTGAAAGGACCAAGATATATGCTGACACTCAATGAATCGGGCCTGCGCGACAGACCGGCCTGGGAGGAAAAGGGATATAAGCTGCCGGCGTTTGACCGGAAACAGATGATCGCCGTGACAGCACGGTCGCCGCGCTGGGTGCATTTCGGCGCAGGCAACATTTTCCGCGCGTTCCAGTGCCACGCGGTGCAGAAGCTCCTGGAATCCGGCGCCATGGACACCGGTCTGATCGCAGTGGAGGGCTATGACTATGAGATCGTCGAAAAGGGCTACCGACCCAACGATAACTATACGCTGCTTGTCACGCTGAAAGCGAACGGCCGCGTGGATAAGACCGTCATCGGCAGCATCGCGGCCTCCTGCATCCTGGACAGCGAAAACGGGCAGGAGTTCTCCGCGCTGAAGGAGATCTTCCGGAATCCATCGCTGCAGATGGCGTCCTTCACGATCACTGAGAAGGGCTACAGCCTGGTCAACGGCCAGGGCGAGCAGCTGGCTGATGTGGCGGCGGATCTGAAGGCCGGTCCCGCGAAGCCGAAGAGCTATATCGGCAAGGTGATCGCGCTGCTGTACACCCGGTACCAGGCCGGGGCGCTGCCGATCGCCATGGTCAGCATGGATAACTGCTCCCTCAACGGCGAAAAGCTGGCGGCCGCGGTGATGGCGTGCGCGGACGCCTGGGGGGACCGGGGATTCATCGACTACGTCCGGGATCCGCAGAAGGTCAGCTTCCCCTGGACCATGATCGACAAGATCACGCCGCGGCCGGATGCTTCCGTGGAAGCGATGCTGCGCACGGACGGCCTGACGGGACTGGATCCGGTCATCACGTCGAAGCATACCTATATCGCGCCCTTCGTCAACGCGGAGGAGAGCGAGTACCTCGTCATCGAAGACCAGTTCCCCAACGGCCGGCCGCCGCTGGAGCAGGCGGGCTTCATTTTCACGGACCGGGAGACGGTCAACAAGGTGGAGCGCATGAAGGTCACCACCTGCCTGAACCCGCTGCATACCGCGCTGGCGGTCTTCGGCTGCCTGCTGGGGTATGAGCGCATTTCGGACGAGATGCGGGACGAGGACCTCAACCGCCTGGTGCGGCTGATCGGGTACAGGGAGGGCCTGCCCGTCGTGACCGATCCGGGCGTCCTGAACCCGAGGGACTTCATCGATACCGTGGTCAGCGTCCGCCTGCCGAATCCCTTCATGCCGGATACGCCGCAGCGCATTGCCTGCGATACCAGCCAGAAAGTGCCGATCCGCTTCGGCGAAACCATCAAGAGCTACATGGCCGATCCGGACCGTGATCCGGCTGACCTGACCGGCATTCCGCTGGCCCTGGCGGCGTGGCTGCGCTACCTGCTGGGCGTCGATAACATGGGAGAGCCCATGGCGATCAGTCCGGATCCGCTGCTGGATATGCTGCAGGCGGCCCTGGCCGGTGTGCGCTTCGGCGAACCGGACAGCCTGACGGGGCAGCTGGACGCGCTGCTGTCCGATGCCCGCCTCTTCGGGGTCGACCTGGCCGCTGCCGGGCTGGCGGAGAAGGTGAAGGACGATTTCCGGCAGATGCTGGCAGGCCCGGGCGCCGTGCGGAAGGTGCTCAGCCAGACGCTGGCGGATGTGGACGACTGATCCCGGGATCCGCTATGAACTCCACTGACAGCATTCCGGGCCGGGCTGCAAGGGCCGGGCCCGGGGCTATCGGATGGAGTCATTTTTAAATCTTTCCCGACCGGCGCTTTATGTTTGTTTAATGTTGATGCGTTATGCTCACGGAAGGAGGCGGGGATCGCCTCCGGGAGGTGAAAGTATGAGCAGGGTCATCCTGGCGGCCGCGGACCGCGATCTGCTGAGCGCGTATACCCTCTGGCTTCGCGCCCGCGGGATCACGGCGGAATCGGTCTTTGACGCGGTCCAGCTGTTCATGCGGGCGGAAGCGGGCGAACCGGGGCTGTGCGTCCTCGACGACACGCTGCCTCTCCGGCATCCTTTGGAAACCGCCGGCATCCTGCGCAGCCGGGGCTGGCGGACCATCCTGCTCCGCCGGGACGCGGCGGTACCGGCGGACGCGGTGGACGCGGCGCTCCGCTATCCGTTTACCCCGGAAGAACTGCTCGCGCAGATAGCGCCTTATCTCAGTGAACCTTCAAGGGCTGGTGATGGATCATGAAACGAACGCGGAAACGCTTTATGCTGGTGGCCATGCTGTCGGTCGCCCTTTCGCTGGCGATGCTGCTGGCGCTGATCAATGTGGTCCTGAAGACGCACGCGGCGGAGGACGCTGATCATCTGACCCAGCGGATCTCCGAGCACCAGGGGACCATTGGCTGGCAGCCGGGCCCACGGCCCGTCCGGTTTGAGAACGGCCGTCCGGTGGACGGCGCGCACGGCGCGGATTCGCCGGACATGCAGGCTTCCCTGCGGTATTTTACCTGCGTGTTCAATGAAGAAGGGGACGGCAGCGTGCTGGCCTACAGCATCGGCTCCGTCACGCGGGACCAGGCGCTCGATTGGGCGAAAAGCCTGCTCACGGAGCGCCGGACCGGATGGACAGCCCGGATTTACCGCTACCGCGTCTGGACGACGGAGACGCTGACCTATGTCACGGTCATCGACCAGGGGCGCGAGCTGGTGGGGTATTACCGCGTCCTGCGCATCTCGCTGATCGGCTACGCGGTGATGCTGGCGCTCAGCTTCGCGCTGCTGATGTGGGCCCGCAAACGGATCTTCCAGCCGCTGGAGGCGGCGGAGCGTACGCGCAGCAGGGCCCTCGCCATGATCGAGCATAACTTCCGGATCCCGCTGACGGTGATGAGCGCCGGGATCGACAACCTGGAGCAGCAGTACGGCTCTACCGAACAGTCCCAGCTGGTGCGCCGCCAGCTGACCCGCATGATCAACGAGGTGCGCGCCATCTCCCAGGAGGACGGGACGGTTTCCAGCGCCCCCGTCAGCAGCCTGGCGGAAAACGTGGCCGCGGAGTACCGCGCCGACCTGGAAGCCCGGGGCATCCGCCTGGACGTTTCGTGCGAGGAGGGCCTGAACGCCGAGGTGAACGCGGAGGCGTTTCAGGACATCCTTCGGGAGCTGTTCGAAAACGTTCACCTGTACGCGAAGCGGCAGGCGAACCTGACGGTCCGCGGCGATAACGGCCGCGTCCTGCTGGAGATGAGCAATGACGCTGACCTGCCGGACGGGGAGTATGACCAGGTGTTTGACCGCGAGACGCGGCTCAGCAACGCAGCGGGCGTGTCCGGCGCGGGCCTGGGCCTCAACCGTGTGCGCGGGAAGGTGCGCCAGCTGAATGGCCGCATCAGCGCCCGGGTGAAGGACGGCGTGTTCACCATCCGCCTGAGCCTGTAAAGGGGGCGGCGCCATGCAGGAAACACAGGCTGTCCGATCCCCGATCGTGGTCATGCAGCGCTACGAGCTCAAGTATCTGCTGAGCGCGGCGCAGACAGCGCATCTGCTGAAGGGGCTTGAGGGCCATATGCGGCTGGACGACTACGGCCGGACCAGCATCGCTTCCATCTATTATGATACGCCGGATTACCGGCTGATCCGCCACTCGATCGAAAAGCCGCCGTTCAAGGAAAAGCTCCGCCTCCGGTCCTACGGCCTGGCGACGGATACCTCGCCGGTCTACCTGGAGCTCAAGCGGAAGGCGTACGACATCGTCTACAAGCGGCGGGTCCAGACGACGATACCGCTGGTGCGCAGCTTTTTCGCCGGGCAGGGGGACATCTGCGCGGGCGGACAGATCAACCGTGAGATCACCTATTTCCGGGACTTTTACGGCAATCTCGCGCCAAGCTGCATGATCATCTACGACCGGGAGGCGTACTATGAGCCGGGCGGCGATCTGCGGCTGACGGTGGACTACGCGCCGCGCTACCGTGTGAGCGAGCTGAACCTGAGCACCTCCATGGACGGCAGCCTCCTGCTGCCCGAGGGGCATACGATCCTGGAGATCAAGGTGCAGAACGCGATCCCACTCTGGCTGAGCCGGGTGCTGACGGATGGCGCGATCTACAAGAACAGTTTTTCCAAATATGGGGAAGCCTATAAACGGCAGGTCAGACATGACGCGATGCGTGTGGGAAAGGAAGGATAACAATGTTTGATTCGGTTTATTCAGTATCAGTGACGGCCAGCCAGTTCCTGACGATGGCGGCCGCGGCCATCCTGACGGGGTTCGCCTACGGATGGCTGATGTCCTTCCGGATCCGCTCGTCTCGGCGGTACTTTGTGGTGATCTCCCTGCTGCCTTTCATCGTCGGCATGGTGCTGACGTTCATCAACGGCAGCATCGGCGCGGGCCTCGCCTTTGGCGGCGCCTTCGCGCTGACGCGCTTCCGTTCCGCGCAGGGAACGTCCGATGAGATCGCCGGCGTGCTGATCGCCATGTCGGCCGGCGTGCCCTTCGGCCTGGGATACGTGGGCTACGGCGTGCTCGCCCTGCTGGGGCTGGGCGTGCTCTTCCTGGCACTGTCCTCGCTGCCGATCTTCGAGCACAGGGGCATGCAGCAGGATAAGCTGCTGCGCATCACGATTCCGGAGACGCTGGACTACGCGCGGGTGTTTGACGACACGTTCGCGCACTACCTGAAGAAGGTGGAGCCCGTCGGCGTCAAGACCACCGGCATGGGCTCCATGTTCCGGCTGTCGTTCAGGATCCAGATGAAGGATCCCGGTGAAGAAAAGGCGATGATCGATGAGCTGCGCACCAGGAACGGCAACCTGGAGATTGCGGTTCTGCCGTATACCGAGCCGGAACGGATCCTGTAACCGGCGGATCCGGAGAAAGAACGGTTCCCGGAGGGAGATGAAACGAATGAAGAAGCTGCTGTCTGTCCTGATGGCCCTGGCCATGCTGCTCACGGCGTCCATGCCGGTTTGCGCAGAGGAGGAAGTGATGCTGGCGGGCAAGGTCGTCACGGTGGTGGAGAAGATGGCTGACGCCTTCGGCAAGGCGGATTGGAAAGCGCTGAGCGACCTGAGCGTGGACGCGGAAATCATATTGAACGGCGCAGCGGGCACCGTCCTGTCCAGGAGGGCGAGCGAAACGGGGAATGTCCTGACCATCGCGCAGAAGGGCGTTTATCATGTGACCGGCACGGGCGAAAACGTGCAGATCCTGGTGAACGACGAAAGCAAGAACGGCAATATCACGCTGATCCTGGATAACGTGACGATGACCCATGACAGCGCGCCCATGATCCTGGTGGAGAGCGCGGACAAGGTGATCCTCTGGATCAAGGGGGATTCGCGGCTGGACCTGACCGCGAAAGACGGTACGTACGACGCGGCGGTCTATGCCAGGGATACCCTGACCGTCACCGGAATGGGGACGCTGACCCTCGCCTCCGCCGGGGACGGGATCATCTGCAAGGACAACTACCGCCAGACCGGCGCGGAGCTGGCGATCACAGCGGAAGAGGCCGGCCTGGACGTCAACGATTCCGTGCGGATCGGCGGCGGGACGCTGGCGATTGTCAGCGGCAAGGACGGCATCCACCTGGCCAACAGCGACCTGGACAGCTGGTATTACCAGGAGGCCGGCACGGTCAGCATCACGTCCCGGCAGGACGGCATCGCTGTCAGCGGCTCCGGGGACAGCTTCAGCGGCTTTGTGACCCTGTACGGCGGCACGCTCCGGGTCGTGGCCGGCGCGGGTACGGTGCACACCTGGAATGCCGATGTCTCCACCAAGGGCATCAAATGCCAGGGCGATATCTATATCGGCGGCGTGACGCTGGACATCAGCAGCACGGATGACGCGCTGCACAGCGATGCCTGCGTCTCGGTGACGGACGGCGCGCTGACCCTGTCAAGCGAGGATGACGGCATCCATGCCGATTCCATCCTGTCCATCAGTGGCGGCAGCGTCCTGGTCAGCCAGTCCTACGAGGGGCTGGAGGCCTATGAGATCAACCTGAGCGGGGGAGACATCCGCGTCTATGCCAGCGACGACGGGCTCAACGCGGCGGGCGGATCGGATACAACCTCCGCCGAAACCAATCCCTGGGCGCGGTGGGGCCGGAACGAGTCCGCCTCCGTCGGCGTCATCCGCGTCAGCGGCGGCACCGTATATGTCAACGCGAAAGGCGACGGGCTGGATTCCAACGGTTCCTTGTATGTGACCGGCGGCCTGGTGATCGTGGAAGGCCCGACCGACGGCGGCAACGGCGCGCTGGACCGGGGTGACGGCGCCGGCAGCGTCGCCAGCATCACCGGCGGTACGGTGCTGGCCATCGGCAGCACCGGCATGGCGGTCAACTTTGACAGCGGCACGCAGTGCGCCGCGCTGGTGGCGGTGTCCGGCTCGGCCGGCGATGTGATCTCCGTGGACGACGGATCCGGGTTCACGTTCACCGCGACCAAGGATTTTGACTGCGCGGTCTATTCCTCCCCGTCCCTGGCGCAGGGGAATACCTACACCCTGACGGCGGGCAGCCAGAGCGCGCTCCTGGACTTCACCGCCGGCCTGTACTGCAACACGGTGGGCGGCGGCTGGGGCGGTCCAGGCGGACCGGGAGGACACGGAGGACACGGCGGACCTGGCAGGCCCGGTGGCCCCGGCGGCATGCCCGGCAGGGGCAGATGAAGGCACCTCTGTCTGGAAAAGAAAATTGAAAATTTCTCTTGCTTTTTTTCTGTATCTGTGGTAATATCTTCAATCGGCACATCCTTGCGCCGCAGGACATGCGGTGCCATATGTCCATGAGGAGGTGAAAGTGCATGAACAAGTATGAACTGGTGTACATCATTGCGCCCGACGTCGATGAGGAAGGCCGTAAAGCGCTGAACGCGCGCGTCAACGACCTGATCGTCCGTGACGGCGGCGAAGTGACGAAGGTGGAAGACTGGGGGAAACGCCGTCTTGCCTATACCATTGATTACAAGACCGAGGGCTGGTATTGCCTGGTCAACTTCAATGGCGACAGCGAGATGCCGCGCGAAATCGAGCGCAACCTGGGCATTATTGATCAGGTGATCCGCTACCAGATTATCCGCGTGCTGGAAAAGCGTTCCAACGTGAAGCCGCGCGCCCCGCGTCCCGTGCCCCAGGCTGCTCCTGCAGAAGAAGCGCCTGAAGCGGCCGAATAAGAGGTTGACTTATGAACAAGCTGTTTATTGTAGGCAATCTGACCCGTGATCCTGACCTCAGGACCACGTCCACCGGGGTATCGGTCTGCAGCTTCACGGTGGCGGTGAATCGCCGGCGCAGTTCGAGCAACACGAACAGCAACCAGCCGGATGTCGATTTCTTCCGCGTGAGCGCCTGGCGCCAGCTGGGTGAAAACTGCAGCAAGTACCTTGCCAAGGGCCGCAAGGTCGCGGTCGTCGGCAGTGTATCGGTCAGCACCTATCAGGCCAACGACGGCACCACGCGCGCGACCCTTGAGGTCAACGCGGACGATGTCGAATTCCTGACGCCCAAGGGCGAAGGGATGGCGCCTGCTGATCAGCCCGCGCAGTCCGCCGGATACAGCAATGTCGGCGAGCCGCCGCAGGGCAGCGGTTTTGTTCAGGTCGACGACGAAGAACTTCCATTCTGATGATCATCGCTTAAGGAGGATGTACAAATGTCTGAAGATCGCGGCGAACGGAAACCCCGTCCGCATGGTGCTCGCCGCCGTCCGCGCCGCAAGGTGTGTGACTTCTGCGTCAGCAAGATCGAGTATATCGATTACAAGGACGCGAACCGGCTGCATCGTTATATCAATGAACGCGGCAAGATCCTGCCCCGCCGTGTCACCGGCAACTGCGCCAAGCATCAGCGCCAGCTGTCCGAGGCCATCAAGCGCGCCCGTGCCATCGCGCTGCTGCCCTACACGGTAGAGTAATATTT
>CACXEB010000008.1 GCA_902766515.1 uncultured Eubacteriales bacterium | reverse complement strand
TCCATCAGCCCGCGGTGCGGGGTGCGGTCCGGGAACACCAGTCCGTCCACGCAGAAATTGCCGTCGTGATTCCGCTCGCCGAAATCGCCGCCATAGCGGTAGACAGGTGTGCCGTCCGGCTCCGTGCCGGTCCGGATGCCGTGGTCACACCATTCCCACACGCAGCCGCCCATCAGGCGCGGATCGGCGTAGATCTTCTCCCAGTACCCTTCCGCGCCGCCCGGGCCGTTGCCCATGGCGTGGGCATATTCGCACATGAAATAGGGGCGGCGCTCATACGGCCGGGCCAGGTACCGGTCGATGTCCTCCAGGGACGGATACATCACCGAATACACGTCCAGGACGTCCGCGCTGTTGTTGGGCACCGGCGCATCCTTCAGCGCGTACAGGCTCTCATAATGACGCAAGCGGGACGGATCCCGCTGGCCCACCCAGCGCAGGGCATGCTCAAAGGCGACGGAATAACCGCTTTCGTTGCCCATGGACCACATCACCACACAGGGGCGGTTGATGTCCCGCTCCACCATGCGCTGGATGCGGTCCACGATCGCCCCTTCATAGTCCGGCCGGTTGGCCAGCAGGGCGATGCCGGAATAATCGCCGTGGCTGTCCGGCGTCCGGGGCGCTTCCACGCTGCCGTGGGCTTCGATATCCGCCTCGTCGATCACATAAAAGCCCAGCTCGTCGCACAGGCGCAGGAACTCCGCGTTCGGCGGATAGTGCGACGTGCGGATCGCGTTCACATTGAAGCGCTTCATGAGCAGGAGGTCCTTCAGCATGTCCTCCCGGGTGACGCAGGCGCCTGTCAGCGGCCCGCTCTCATGGCGGTTGACCCCGCGCAGCTTGACCGGCCGGCCGTTGATCCGGAACTCGCCCCGCTCAATGCTGACCTTCCGGATGCCGACGCGCTCGCCGATGACTTCGCTCCCGGTTTTCAGGACCAGGGAATACAGCCGCGGCGCTTCGGCGTTCCACAGCTCGGGCCGGGACAGGACAAACTCATGCCGGTCCCGGCAGTCCTCCGCGCGTTCCACCAGGCGGCCCTCCGGATCCATGAGTTCCAGCGTCACGGCGGTCTGTGCCTGCCAGCGGACGGCGATCCGGCACTGATCGCCGGAGAGGCGCGGCGTGATCTCGTATTTCAGGACCTGCCCCTCCTGCCGCAGCAGGAAAAACACGTCCCGGATGATGCCGGACATGCGCCATTTATCCTGGTCCTCCAGGTAGGTGCCGTCGCACCATTTGAGCACCATGACCGCCAGCTCGTTGGTCCCGTCCCGCAGGAGCGGCGTCGCGTCAAACTCGCTGGGGTTGTGCGTCCCCTGGCTGTAGCCCAGGAACTGCCCGTTGACCGCCACGTAAAAGCAGCTGTCCACCCCTTCGAAGTTCAGCAGCCACCGCTCCCCCGGCCGCAGGCGGGCGGTAAAGCTGCGGCGGTAGATGCCGGTTGGGTTTTTCTGCGGCACATAGGGCGGATCGTACGGGATGGGATACCGGACGTTCAGGTAGACCGGTTTGCCAAAGCCGTTCATTTCCCAGTTGCCCGGGACGAGCATTTTCCGGGTCGGCGGCGCATCCCACCAGGCTTCGGGCGCTTCCTCCGGCGCGTCGAAGGCGGCGAAATCCCATTCCCCGTTCAGCGCGACACGGAATTCAGACTGTTCTTTGGCGCCGAACGGGTCCTGCCCCGGCGCGAACGGTGTAAACTCGTTCCGCGGCGCCAGCGTCCCCACGTGCTGGATGCCGGCATTTTCATGATACCATTGCTGCATACGCGTATTCCCCCTTTGATGTGATCGGTGCTGCGGCAGGTTGATTCACCCTACATTTTTCGCCCGTTTCATCCCGAATCCTGCCGCGGAACGGGAAAAATTTCCGTCTTCTGCCCCTGCATGAAAAAAGAGGCCGGAACCCGCGTGGGTTCCAGGTCTCTTTTCGTACGCTGTCTCTGTCTGGTTTTCCGGATTACTTGACGTCCCGCCTGTCGAACACCCGGATGGCGAGCGGCAGGAAGATGGCTGTCACGACCACGGATACCAGGATCGAGGTAAGCGCATCCGGTGATGCCCGGTTCAGCAGCTGGTCCGGCATATAGTTGCTGATGCTGAAACCCTGCAGGCGCAGCAGCTGGTTCAGGCCGGCGTCAATCGCCCCGTACAACACACCCAGCAGGCCCATGCCCATCAGCACCGCCAGGACAATGCCCAGGGATTTGCTGCGGAAGCTGGCTGTCACGAGCACCAGGATCGCACAGATGCTCTGAATCAGCAGGAATTTTTCCACAAACACCAGCAGTCCGCCCAGGATGTCGCCCTCCAGGGTGATCCGCTGGACGATCGCCGTGCCGGCCAGGTTGCCGATCACACCCAGCAGCATGAATGCCAGGTTATGGCCGATCAGGGCGATGAACTTGGAGAGCACGGTGAACCCGCGCTTGGGCATCTGCCCGGCAATGTTTTTGATATATCCGTTTTCCACGTCCGCGTAGCAGAAGAAGCAGGCGGACAGCAGCACCAGCATGGCGTTCAGAAGGGGAAACGGTTCCCTGAAGATGTCGGCCAGGCTGGCCGCGGGGAAGATGATTTCATCGCCCGTGAGCATTTTGCCCAGGACAGCCAGCAGCTTGAGCATCGGCGTCTGGCCCAGCGCGAATACGAATGCCGTAATGATACAGGCCCAGAAGCTCTTCGCCTTCCGCATCCTGTATATATCCATCCTGATCAGGTTACCCATTGTGCGTTCCTCC
>CACXEB010000007.1 GCA_902766515.1 uncultured Eubacteriales bacterium | reverse complement strand
GTCTGGCAGGGGAAGAAGGACTCGAACCCTCAACAAAGGTTTTGGAGACCCACGTGTTGCCATTACACCATTCCCCTAAGCAACGTGAAGATTATAACGCATAAACCGCCACTTGTCAATCTTTTTTCAGACGAAATCAACTACGGGCGTGCTTGGGCGGCTTACTGCGTTCGGGAAGCCTGGCAGTCCGCTTTGATGAGCGAGGAACAGGCCGGGCAAAGGAAAAAAGCGGCGGATGTATAGCAGCATCCCCGGGCACGCGGCCCGGGGATGCTTGAGGATAGCTGCTCAGCGCTTCTGGATGTAGAGGTAGTCGCCGGCGAAGATCCTGTTCTTGTCGACGATTTTCCGGTTCCAGGTCATCAGGTCCCGAATCGTGCAGCCGTAGTGCTCGGCGATGCGGGTCAGCGTATCGCCCTTCTGGATCTGATATACGAAGAAGCCGTCCTTGGCCTTCGGAATCCTGTAGGCACCGCCTACCACATCATCCAGTTCTTCAGCGGCCAGTTCAACCGCTTCCATGTTTTCCAAATCTGTCATACTTCTATCTCCCTTCATTGATTTTATATACAGGAAGCACCTTACGGTGTCTTCAAGTCTTGATACGTGATTCCGGCGGATATGGCAGCCGGAATGATAAAATACGCCGGCGCGCTGCCGGCAAGCGCAGGACGGATCATCCCAGCAGCAGCGACAGGACGCTGAAAAACGCGATCAGGACCAGCAGGAAAAGGATTTCCTGGTGCCAGCGGTTCTGCAGCAGTCCGACGCATTCGCGCATGAAGGCATTGGGCCAGAACCACCACTTGGTTTTGCTGCCGATGCCCTCGGCCGGAAGCCCGGCCAGGTGCGCCCAGACGCCGCTGCGGAACACGTGGTAATTGGTCGTCGAGAAGACGGTCCGCTTTCCCCCGCCCTGACGCTCAATGATGGCCTTGGAAAAGGCCATGTTCTGGTAGGTGTTGGCGGATTGATCCTCCTTCACGATCAGATGCTCCGGAATGCCCTGCGACACCAGGTAGCGCCGCATTGCCTCCGCTTCCGGCATCGTCTCGTTTTTCCCCTGGCCGCCGGAGGGGATCAGCACAGCCTCCCGCCCGGTGGCCGATTTCTGCTTTTTCCAGAACTGGATGGCCCGGTCCACGCGGCCCCGGATCAGCGGCGGCAGGGACCCGTCCCTGCGGAACCAGCAGCCCAGGATGATGATGAAGTCCTTGTCCGGCCGCGGCTCATACCGGGCGGACCGGATGCCGCAGATGACGGAGCCCGCCAGCATGCACTCAAAATAGATGAAGATCGTCGCGTACGTGTTTTCAAAGGTGTTCTGTACCCGGTACGCCCACTCCGACCCGGAAAAATCCCGGCTGAACAGGTATATGCCCAGCGCCTCGCCCACGATCAGCAGCAGGCTGACCAGCAGGCCCAGCACATTCTGGAAGCGCGGCTTCTCATGCCGCAGGAGGGCGATATTGCTGACAGCCATCGCGACCGCAAACAGGACGATCAGCGGCAGGGTGATAAACATGAACCGCTTGCTGGCGCTGTTGAGCACCCGGTAGGCGCTGATCATCGGATAATCGCCCGGCTGCATGAAATGCCGGACGCTTTCCGTCAGCATCACCATGCCGGTCGACAGGGCAAACAGGAAAAAACCGGCGAAATAGATCGTCGAATAGCTGTACAGCGCCGCGCCCCGGGCCCGGAAGAAGTGCCACAGCATCACCGCGCTGACCAGCAGCCAGAACAGCGTGACCGCGATCAGGACTGCCGCGTCCCCGGTAAAGCCGCCGGAAGAAAAATCATAGACCGTCAGCAGCCGGTCGACCGTCAGCAGATGGGTATATTCCACCCCGTTCTGCTGATTGAAGATGGTGATCGTCGCGTCCCCGGCCCGCTGCGGATGGACGGGCACCCGCAGAAGATCCCCCCGGGCCTGCGGGGCACCGCAATCCAGGATTTCCGGGCGATCCACATCAAGGCTCAGCTGGGCGATGTCCACCTCTCCGCCGGAGGGCGCATACATGTGCATGCTGATGGTGTACGTCCGGAAGACCGTCAGCCGGCAGATCAGGCAGAGCAGGAGCAATCCTGCCGCGCAGATGGCGATTTGCCGCGCCGCCTGTTTCAAGTGTTCTCCCTCCCTTCCGTCACAGCACACACGGTACGACCGTTGCGCCGGCCGTCGTCTTGCGTACCACCAGCTGCCGGTCGATCCGCTCCGCCAGCTCGTGCACATGGGATATGATGCCGATCAGCCGCTTGCCGTCCGCCAGGCCGGACAGCACCTGCAGCGCGTTGCGGAGGGCGTTGTCGTCCAGCGTGCCGAAGCCTTCGTCAATAAACATCGCTTCCATCCGCACGGCGCCGCTCTGCGCCTGCACCACATCGGACAGCCCCAGCGCCAGCGCCAGGCTGGCCAGGAAGGATTCGCCCCCGGACAGGGTGCTGACTTCCCGCCACAGGCCGGTGCCGCGGTCCAGCACGTCGAGGTCCAGACCGCTCTGGTGCACGCGGTCCCGGGCTTCCCGCTGGCAGCGCAGGGTAAACACCCCGTCCGTCAGCACCGTCAGGCGCTTGTTGGCTGCAGCGACCACCTGCTTGAAGTAATACTGCTGCACATAGGCCTCAAAGGTCAGCTTGCCGCGGAACGCCCCGCCCGTGATCCCGGCGCAGCAGTTGTACAGGTCCCGCACCACGGCCCAGTGCTCTTCCCGGCGCTTCTGCTGCCTGCGGGCGTCCCGGATCTCCTTCAGGGCTTCCTCATGGATCGTGCGCTTCCTGGTGAACGCCGCTTCCGCTTTTTCGGCAGCGGCTTTTTGATTCCGCCACGCTGTCAGCTGCTGCGTCAGCCCGTCCAGGTCCGTCCTTTCCCTGCCGGCCAGCTTGGCCTGGAGCCCGTCAATCTGGTCAGCCAGCGACTTTTTCTGTTCGCCGAAGACCCGCAGCTGCCGGTCCGTCTCGTCCATGGCCGCGGTCGGCATCTTGGCCAGCTGATAGGCCCGCTCGTCCTGGAACCCGGCGGCAGCCAGATGATCCCGGAACGCCGTTTGCAGCGCCGCTGCAGCCTGCCGCAGCGCTTCCAGCCGCTGCTGCCCCTGCTCCACAGCCGTGCGGTTTTCCGCGATGGCGATCTGCAGCGCCTTCAGCGCTTCGTCCGCCTGGGCGATGGCTTTCCGGCAGCGTTGGGCCTGCTGCTGTTTTTCCTGAATCTGCTTTTCGAGGCTTTCCCCGGTCTCCTCCCCGGAGATGCCCAGTTCCGCCAGCCGTTTCCTGCCTGCTTCCACCGCCGCCCGGAGCGCGGTCACGGCGTTATCCGCCTCATGCAGCGCCTCCGCCGCCTGGCGATGGCGCTGGTCAGCCGCTTCCATGGCCTCCCTGGTGATGGCCTCTGCCGTCAGCGCTGCGGGATGGGGATGGGATGTGGCGCCGCAGACGGGACAGGGAGCCCCTTCCGTCAGTTCCTGCGCCAGCAGTCCCGCCTGGCTGCGGTAATAGCCTTCCTTGGCCGCAGTATAGGCGGCGTCCGCCCGGGTACTGGCCGCCAGCAAGGCCTGCATCCCCCGCTGCTGCCGGTCCAGCGCTGCCTGCTGGCTTTCCAGATTCGTCAGCACCGGAATGCAGCCGGCCAACTGCGCAGCCTCTGACAAAAGGGCGTCCGCTTCTGCAGCGTGGCTGTCCGCCTCCCGCTTCTTCTTCTCCGCGTCCGGCAGGGCCTGTGCTGCTTGTTTCAGGTTGGTTTCCGCTTCCGCGGCGGCCTTTTCCTGATGCTGCAGTTCCGTCCGGTTTCTGCTCAGCAGCGCTTCATCCGATGCCAGGCCCTGGGCCTTCCGGGCCATGTCCAGTTGAACTGCCAACTCATCCATGGCGCTCTGCCGGTCCGATAACTGCCGTTGGGCCGCTTCCGCTTTTTCCAGCGCGTCAAAATCCGCGTTGGCTGCCCGGGCCTGTTCGGCGGCGGCAATCAGGCGGCTGATCTCCCGGTCGGCGGCCTCCTTCTCCTGGCGGGCCTGGCCGATCGCTGCCTGTTCGCCGGCCACCAGGCGCTCCAGGCATTCCGCCAGCAGGTCGGCATACCTGGCTTCCGCCTTGTACTGCGCGATCTGGTCCCGCTCCGGGAAATCCGGCTCCGGATCAATCCTGCCTGCCGCGATGGTGATGCGCTGGTTCAGCTCCTCCCGCTCCCTGTTGCAGGCACCGTTCATTTCCTGGAGCCGCTTCTGCAGGTCGGCATACATCGAAGTATTGAACAGCTTCTGGAACAGGGCTTTCCGCTCGTCGGAGGAAGCGTTGAGGATTTTGAGGAAATCCCCCTGGGCAATCATCACAGTCTGGGTAAACTGATCCTGCGTGAGGCTCAGCAGCGCATACACCCTGTCGTTCACATCCCGCAGGCCCTCGATCACCTCGCCTGTCCTCAGGTTGGTCAGCCTCGCGTTCGCGCTCTGAGTGGTGATAGCGTCCCGGTTCTTCATCATCCGGGGGTATTCCGGGTTCCGGCGGACACACCAGGTTTCTCCCCTGTGGCTGAAAGTCAGTTCCACATAGGTTTCCGTTTTCGGATGGGCATAGTCCGAGCGGAAGGATTTGCTTTTGCGCCGTTCCTTGCCGCCGGAGGCCTCGCCGTAGAGGGCGAAGCTGATGGCGTCAAACAGCGTGGTTTTGCCTGCGCCGGTATCTCCGGCGATAAGGAAAATGCCGTCCTCGCCGAAAGCCGAAAAATCCACCGTGGTTTCCCCGGCATAGGGGCCGAAGGCGGACAGGGTCAGATTCAGCGGTTTCATGCTTTCTCCTCCATTTCCTTCAGCACCTTGTCGATCACCTTCCGGTGGGCGTCGCT
>CACXEB010000006.1 GCA_902766515.1 uncultured Eubacteriales bacterium | reverse complement strand
CGAAGACCACCGCGAAGACCACCTATGTCACCCGCGAGCTCAAATGGTTCAGCGGCGGTAGGAAGGCGATCCCCCGGAACGCCGTGTTCACCATCAAGGACGTGAAGACCGGCAAGACCTGGACCTGCAAGGCCATGTACGGCACCAACCACCTGGACGCGGAACCGCTCACCAAGGCGGATACCAAGAAGATGAAAGCGGTGTATGGCGGCCGGATCAACTATAAGCGCCGGCCCGTCCTGATCCTGTATAAAGACAAGGTCTACGCCGGCAGCATTTACGGCGTGCCGCACGGCGACCAGACCATCACGGACAACGACTTCGACGGCCAGTTCTGCATCCATTTTACCGGCAGCAAGACCCACGGCTCCAATAAGGTGGACGCGGATCATCAGGCGGCGATCAAGGTCGCGCTGAAAGCGACCTGGTAAAGCACTGCAAGGAGGGCGCGTATGGCCACCAGAAAAAGCCTGCGCGGACGGCTGGCAGCGCTGTGCGCGGCGGTCGCCCTGCTGCTGAGCGCCTGCGCGAAAGCGCCGGAGCAGGCGGCCACGCCGTCCCCGGCGCCGCAGCAGACGGTCAATCCCGCCCTGCCGGAAGGCATGCAGGCGCTGGAGCAGGCTCTGCTTGCCGGCGCGCAGCCCGCGCTGAAGCTGGAAACGGCCGTGCTTGGCGAAAACGCGGCGATCGACAGCGTCCGGATCCCTTCCCAGATCCTGACGCAGTTCCTGGACGCGCTTTCCGGCGGCACCTGGCAGCACGGCGACGAGGGCTATACCTATGCGGCGACCTCCGGCGGCGATTTCACCTACGATAAGCCGTACTCGGAACTGATCGAGGGCAGCGCGACCGACGTGTTCACCATCGAGGACGATGAAGGCTGGGTGGAGGAAGTGGTCGACAACATCCGGTACGACCCCTTTACCTGGGTCATGTCCGGCGAGGGCGGCGGCGATTTCGCGTATGCGTCGGCCTACCGCCTGGCGGACAGCGGCGGCGAGGGGCGGCTGGAGACCGTTTCCCGCCTGAACGGCAGCATCTCCGGCTGGTCCTATGACCTGTTCCGGGCCGCGGACGGGCAGTACCGCTTCCTGGACCTGCAGCTGAGCCCCAATGAAGACGGCACCATTGAGGCGCCGTACCGGTGGGTGCTCTGCGTCGGCTGGATGGACCGGGACAACGCCTGGATCGAGGAATATGAGCTGAATACGGATACCATGGACCTGCCGCTGGGCTCGCTGAGCCTGGATCAGACGCGGGAATCCCTGTTCATGGACGCGTCCCGCGGCGCGAAGCGGCTCACACAGCTTAAATATGAGGGCGGAAAGCTCAGCTACGCGGAGTATTGACGAATGATGTTATGCGGGGGAAAATATGATCAGTCTGAATAATGGCTGGGAATTCACGCCTGAGTGGTCCGACGCGTTCGCGCAGGGACGGGGCAGTGCCCAGTCGGTGCGCCTGCCGCACACCGTGCGTGAAGTGCCGCAGCATTATGCGGATGATATGAGCTACCAGCTGATCTCCGGTTACCGGCGCAGGCTCTGCCTGCCCGGGGAGGCCGAAGGTCAGCGTGTTTTTGTGCGCTTTGACGGCGCGGCGCATATCGCGACGGTTTTCCTGAACGGGCGGGAGCTTTATACCCACCGGTCGGGCTACACGGCGTTTTCGGTGGAACTGACCGGCCTGGTCAGCCCCGGGGAGGAAGCGCTGCTGGCGGTCCGGCTGGATTCGACGGAGAACCCGGCGATCCCGCCCTTCGGCTTCGTGATCGACTACCTGACCTACGGCGGGCTGTACAGGCCCTGCTGGCTGGACATCCGGCCGCAGGTCTATGTCGAGGACGTATTTGTCACGACGCCGACCGTGCATACCGCAGCGGTGGTGCTGACGCTGGGCGGCCAGGAGGAGGAAAAGGACAGTGAGACGGTCACCCGGATCCGCCTGTATGACCGGGACGGCCAGTGCGTCCTGGAGGAAAGCGGCTGCCAGCTGAATTATACGCTGACCTTCCCGGCCGCGGTCGCCTGGACGCTGGACGCGCCGTACCTGTATACCCTGGAAGCCGCCATCCTGGACGAAAACGGCGCCGCGGCCGACGCGCACCGGGTCCGCTTCGGCTTCCGCACGGCGGAGTTCAAGGCGGACGGCTTTTACCTGAACGGGGTGAAGACGTTCCTGCGGGGCCTGAACCGGCACCAGTCCTACCCGTATATCGGCTATGCGGCGCCGGACAGCCTGCAGGTGGAGGACGCGCGGATCCTCAAGGAGGAGCTGGGCGTCACGGCGGTGCGGACGTCCCATTACCCGCAGAGCCAGGCGTTCGTGGATGCCTGCGACCGGCTGGGGCTGCTGGTGTTTACGGAGATCCCCGGCTGGCAGCACATCGGCGATACCCTCTGGAAGGCCCAGGCGGTGGAAAACACCCGCGAGATGGTGCGCCAGTACCGCAACCATCCGAGCGTGATCCTGTGGGGGGTCCGCATCAACGAAAGCCAGGATGACGACGAGTTCTACCGGGAGACCAACGCTGTCGCGCATGCGCTGGACAAGAGCCGGCCGACGACCGGCGTCAGGTACCTTGAAAAGAGCAGTCTCCTGGAGGATGTGTACGCCTTCAACGATTTCTCCTTCGCCGGCCAGGGCGCGGGTGTCAAGCCCAAGGAAAAGGTGACGCCGGACACCACGAAGCCCTTCCTGGTTTCCGAGCACAACGGCCATATGTTTCCCACAAAGCCGTACGATACGTGGGAGCGCCGGCAGGAGCAGGCGCTCCGCCACGCGACGGTGCAGAACGATGCGGCGGCGAGCGACGTGCACGCCGGCTGCTTCGGTTGGTGCATGTTCGATTATCCGACGCACCGGGATTTCGGCTCGGGCGACCGGGTGTGCTATCACGGCGTGATGGACGCTTTCCGCAACCCGAAGCTGGCCGCCGCGCTGTACGCCAGCCAGCAGGATGCCGTGCCCGTGCTGGAGATCGGCTCGTCGATGGACATCGGGGATTATCCCGCCGGCGATATCGGCGACGTCTGGGTGTTTACCAACGCCGACGAGGTGCGGCTGTACAGGAACGGCGCCTACGTGACCGCTTTTTCGGAAACGCCCTTCAGGAGCCTGCCCCACGGGCCGCTGCTGGTGGATGACGTGATCGGCGAGCTGCTCGTATCGCAGGAAGGCTACCCGGAAAAGAAGGCGGAGCTCATGCGGCAGTGCCTGCTGGCCGCGCGCAAATACGGCCCCGATCACCTGCCGCCGGCGGATAAGCTGCGCTACAGCCTGCTGACCGGCCGGTATGAGATGACCGAGGAGGAAGCGGCCCGCCTGTACGGCAAATATGTCCGCAACTGGGGCGGTGAGTCCGTTTCCTGGCGGTTTGACGCCGTCCGGAACGGCGAGGTGGTCCTGAGCCGCACGCTCTGTCCGGGCACCCGGCTGCACCTGGAGGCGCGCTGCTCTTCCATGACGCTGACCGAGGGCGATACCTACGATATGGCGCAGGTGCGCCTCAGGATCGTGGATGAGAACGGCACCCCGGCCCCGTACGCGCAGCTGCCGCTGCACCTGCATGTATCGGGCGCGGCGGAGCTGGTCGGGCCGACGGTGGTCACGGCAGAGGGCGGCATGACCGGCTGCTACCTGCGCACCGTGGGGCAGGCGGGCGAGGCCGTCCTGACGGTGGTCGGCGAGCGCATGATGCCGCTGGAACTGACATTTACGGTACAGACTGCCGACGGGACGCCCGCGGCCGGAGAGAAGGAGGAAGAAACCCATGGAGCGTAAAAACGCCTGGCTCAAGTATGACGATGCCCAGCTGCAAGCGCTGGAAGCGACCGCCGCGGCCTACCGCGCGTACCTGGATCACGGCAAGACGGAACGGGAGTGCGTTTGCCAGACGGTGGCCATGCTGAAGGAAGCCGGCTACGGCTCCCTGAAGGACGCGATCCGCCGCGGTGAACCGGTCAAGCCGGGGGACAGGCTGTATGCCGTCCAGATGAAGAAGGCGCTGGTGTTCTTCCATATCGGCGAAAAGCCGCTGGAGGAAGGCCTGAACATCATCGGCGCGCACATCGACAGCCCGCGCATCGACCTGAAGCAGAACCCGCTGTACGAGGATACGGAAATCGCTTACGCCGACACGCACTATTACGGCGGCATCAAGAAGTACCAGTGGGTGGCGCGCGCCCTGGCGCTGCACGGCACCGTCGTCAAAAAGGACGGCACCGCGCTGGATATCGTGATCGGCGAGGATGAAAATGACCCGGTGATCGGCATCTCCGACCTGCTCATCCACCTGAGCCAGGAGCGGATGGCCAAGAAGGCCAGCGATGTGGTGGACGGCGAAGGGCTGGACATCATGCTGGCGGGCAAGCCGCTGAAGGATACCGAGAAGGACGCCGTCAAGGCCCAGCTGCTGGGCATCCTGAAGGAAAAATACGGGCTGGAGGAAGAGGACCTGCTGAGCGCGGAGCTGGAAGCCGTGCCGGCTGAGCACGCGCGGGATTACGGCCTCGACCGCAGCATGATCCTCGGCTACGGCCATGACGACCGCGTGTGCGCCTATGCCAGCATCCAGGCCATGCTCTCGCTGCCCGCCGTGCCCGAATACACCTGCTGCTGCATCCTGGCCGACAAGGAAGAGATCGGTTCCGTCGGCGCGACGGGCATGCGGGCCATGTACTTTGAAAACGCGCTGGCCGAGATCCTGCGCCTGAACGGCCAGGACGCGAGCCTGCGGCGCGCGCTGGCTGCCAGCCGGATGCTCTCCTGCGACGTCAGCGCCGGCTTCGATCCGCTGTACGCGGAAGCGTTTGAAAAGAAAAACGCGGCGCTGCTGGGCAAGGGCGTCTGCTTCAACAAGTTCACCGGCTCCCGGGGCAAGTCCGGCTCCAACGATGCCAACGCGGAGTTCATGGGCCGCGTCCGGCGCTGCATGGACGACGCGGACGTGTCCTGGCAGACGGCGGAGCTGGGCCGGGTGGACCTGGGCGGCGGCGGCACCATCGCGTACATCTGCGCCCTCTACGGCATGGAGGTCATCGACTCCGGCGTCGCGGTGCTGAGCATGCACGCGCCCCAGGAGATCATCAACAAGGCAGACCTGTTCGAATCCGTCCGCGGCTATGCCGCGTTCCTGACGGCCATGGGCCCGCGCGAAGACGACATGTAACCTGAATCAATCCTCTTTCAATCAACCGCCGGCGGCTGGGGCCGGGTACCTTCGGGGCCCGAGCGCACAACCCGGCCGCCGGCGGATGATCGCCGCCGACCTGCGTATAAGGCGGCAGACACGGCGCATACGCAAGACACGTCAGATATCTTTATGAATTTGAACGGAGGCACACCATGAAACAGTTTCGCAACCCCAAAACGCTTCAGCTCTGCGAATTTGCCCTGCTCGTCGCGGTGGAGATCGTGATGAGCGTCACCCCCCTGGGCTACCTGAACCTGCCCTTCCTGGCGGCGTCCCTGCTGACCATCCCGGTGGCGGTCGGCGCGATCCTGCTCGGCCCCTGGGCCAGCGCGGCGCTGGGACTGGTTTTCGGCATCACGAGCTTCATCAACGGTTTTTCCAGTTCGTCCCCGATGACGATCGCCATGTACAGCGTCAGCATCCCGGGCGCGTTCGTGGTCTGTGTGGTCGGCCGCGTGCTGATGGGCATCTGCACCGGCCTGATCGTCAAGGCAGTGCGCAGGGTAACGAAGCCGAAGAGCATCGTGGACAATATCGCGGGCAGCCTGGCCGCGCCGCTGCTGAACACCTTCTTCTTTATGGGCCTGCTGATGCTGCTGTTCTATCACAGCGAATACATCCAGGGCGTCGTTGCGAAGACGGGCGTCAGCAACCCGATCCTGCTGGTCGGCGTGATGGTCGGCACCCAGGCCCTGATCGAAGCGGCGGCCTGCGGCGTGATCGCCACGGCGGTCAGCAAGGCGCTGCAGACGGCGCTCCACAGGGAATGAGCGGACAGCATACAGTACGATAACGGAAGGAAGAACGGAACATGATCCTGACCATGGATGTGGGCAATACCAACATCAAGATCGGCCTGTTTGAGGGCCGGAACCTGAAGCAGTACTGGCGCCTGGCCACCAAGGCGACGTATACCTCGGACGAGCTGGGCGTGCTGGTATCCAGCCTGTTCCACAGCCGGAACGTCGATATGGGCGCCGTCGGGGGGATCATGCTCAGCAGCGTCGTGCCGTCCATCAATTATACGGTGGAGCACATGTGCCGGGATTATTTCAATGTGAATCCTGCCTTCGTATCCCCCGGCATCCGGACGGGCATCGACATCAAGTACGAAAACCCGCGGGAACTGGGCAGCGACCGCATCTGCAACGCGGTGGCCACCTATACGGAATACGGCGGGAACTGCATATTCATCGATTTCGGCACGGCGACCACCTTCGGCGTCCTGGACGCGGGCGGCGCGTTCCTGGGCGGCTGCATCTGCCCCGGCGTCCGCCTGGCCAGCGACGCGCTGGTGCACGGCACGGCGAAGCTGCCCAACTTCGAGCTGCTGCAGCCGGAGCATGTGATCGGCAGGAACACCATCGCGAACATGCAGTCGGGCATCTTCTTCGGCTACGTCGGCCAGGTGAATTACCTGATCGGCCGCCTGCGGGCTGAGATGGGCTGCCCGGACGCACATGTCATCGCGACGGGCGGGTTCTCCAAGCTGATCGCCCAGGAATCGAAAATGATCACCCGGATCGACGGCCTGCTGACGCTCAAGGGCCTGCTGACCATCTACTACAAGAATTTCGGAGGAAACGCGGAATGAAGACCATGTGCATCGGCCTGCTGGGATGCGGCAACATCGGCAGCGGCGTCGCCAAGCTGCTGCGGGAAATGGCGCCGTCCTTCCGGGAAAACTACCAGATTGATCCGGTGATGAAGGCCATCCTCGTGCGCGACCTGGGCAAGAAGCGGCCAGACTATGTGGACAGCTCCCTGCTGACGGACGATAAGGATGTGATCCTCCGGGATCCGGACATCCGGTATGTCATTGAGTGCCTGGGCGGCGAGCATCCCTCCGCGGACTGGATGTGCGAGGCGCTTCGCGCCGGCAAGCATGTGGTGACAGCCAACAAGATGGCGCTGGCGCTGCACTGGCGCGAGCTGCACGACGCCGCGGCGGCAGGCCAGGCGACGCTGTATTACGAGGCGGCCGTAGGCGGCGCGATGCCGATCATCAAGATCCTGCAGGACTCCCTGCAGGCCAACCGGATCGACCGGCTGACGGCGATCATCAACGGGACGACCAACTACCTGCTGACCCGCATGAGCAGCGAAGGCCTGGGTTACCAGGAGGTGCTCCGCGACGCGCAGGCCCTGGGCCTGGCGGAGCCGGACCCGACCGCGGACGTCGAGGGCGAGGACGCCATGTACAAGCTGTCTATCCTGTCCTCCCTGGCGTTCCACCGCCACCTGCCGGTCACCGCGATCGAGCGGGAAGGCATGACCCATGTCACCCAGGACGATATCCGCAACGCCCGGGAGCTGGGCTACGCCATCAAGCTCCTGGCGCACGCCACCCAGACCGAGGCCGGCATGGACGCGTTCGTGTCCCCGATGCTCGTGCCCCTGCACCATCCGCTGAGCAGCGTGAACGGCGCCTTCAACGCGGTCTTCCTGCACGGGCACGCCTGCGGGGATATGATGATCTACGGCCGCGGCGCGGGCAGCGCGCCCACGGCGGGCGCGATGATGAGCGACCTGATCAACGCGATCATCGCGACCTCGGACGAGCGGACGGCAAAGTCTCCGTGTGTGGACCAGGCGGGAAACGCCGTGATGCTCACGGACCGCAGGAGCGCCTTCTACATCCGGCTGTCCGCCCGCGACGCGACGGGCGTGCTGGCCCATGTGGCGGCCTCCCTCTCCGCACACCAGATCGGCGTCAAGGCGCTGCTGCAGCCCGAGGAGCGCGCCGAGGAAGGCGCGCAGATCACGATCCTGACGCATCCGGCCAGCGAGAAAAACGTCCGCGCCGCGATCGCCGCCTTTGATCCCCAGCTGGTCAAAGTGATGAACGTGTTGCGCGTCGAGGCGGAGGAAGCATGAAACCGGAACGGCGCCTGACCGTCGGCAGCATCCTCTTCCTCATCCTGACGCTCCTGGTGATCATCGGCCTGATCGTCATTCTTCCGCGGATGCTTGCCTGACCGGTTATTGTTTACGGGTATGGCATAGGTAGAGAAAAGAGAAGCAGAAAGAGACGCGATTGGGTAACTGCGGAACGAAATCCAGCGTCCGGAGATTGATTCGACAGATAATGCCGCAGACCGAACCGGAGTCTCGCTTAGCCGTCCAATCACCAAAGTCAGTGACATACTACTCTGTCCTCTGCGGCACGGAATCCCGGAGTCCGCCGGTTCACCCGGCGGATGAGGCCATAGGCCGAACCGTAGGCGATGGGATGGGAGTGCAGCAGAGGACGTGGCGAGGGGTTATCAGGGGGGCAACCCCTGATTCAAATCCGCAGCAGCGGTATGTACGGTGCGGGGTGAGGAGGGCCTGGAAAATGATCCAGTGGATTGTTTTCACCGACGAACGGGCCGGCAGGCCCAGGGCATCCAAACGGCGTAGCCGTTTGTACCTTGCGGCGTTTCCGCCCGGGAGGGCCGTAGGCCCGACAGGAAACGCCGTCAGGGGGGGTCCCGAAGGGGGGACATGAGTCCCCCTTTCGGCTATTCTGCACTTGACGCACCGGGAAAATATGGTTATAATGCAGGGCAGAGACGATGACCGGGAGCAAGTAGGCATCCGAACGCCGCTCAGAGAACTGCCGGACGGTGCGAGGCAGCAGGCGGAGGACGGCCGAATACAGCCCGCGAGTCGCGCACCGAAGGGGCCTTATGCTGCCCTGCGTAGGCTGCGCCGGGGGCGCCCGTCAAAGCGCTGTTGAGTGGTTGGCAGCGACGTCTGCCGGCAACAGAGGTGGTACCGCGGTAAGATTCCTTATCGTCCTCTTCCATGATCTGGCGGAGGGCGATTTTTTATTGCCCCGCTGAAACAGGAGGTATCTGCATATGCCCATTACCGACATCCTGGCCCGCAACGCTGAACTGTACGGGCAGGAAACAGCCCTCGTGGAGATCAACCCGAAGTTTGAACCGGAAAGCCGGATCACCTGGCGCGAGTATTCGCTCATGCAGCCGGAACCGGGCCAGCTGTTCCGCAGGGAGCTCAGCTGGAAGGACTTCGACCTGAAGGCGAACCGGTTCGCCAACCTGCTGCTGACGCGCGGCTGCCATAAGGGTGACAAGGTGGCCATCCTGCTGATGAACTCGCTGGAGTGGCTGCCGGTATATTTCGGCATCCTGCGGGCAGGCGCCGTGGCCGTGCCGCTGAATTACCGGTACACCGCGGAGGAGATCCGCTACTGCCTGGAGAAGGCGGACTGCACCATGCTCGCCTTCGGCCCGGAATTCATCGGCCGCATGGAGGAAATCTGCGACCGGATCCCCAAGGTGCGCCATCTGTTTTACGTCGGTGAGGAATGCCCGACCTTCGCGGACAGCTATGACCAGATGATCGGCTTCTGCTCGTCGGAAAACCCGCGCATCCCGCTGACGGATGACGATTTCGGCGCGATCTACTATTCGTCCGGCACCACCGGCTTCCCCAAGGCCATCCTCCACAGGCACCGCTCGCTGATGCACGCCGCGCAGGTGGAGCAGCATCATCACGGCCAGACCCATGACGACGTCTTCCTGTGCATTCCGCCCCTGTACCATACCGGCGCCAAGATGCACTGGTTCGGCAGCTTCCTGGTCGGCGGCAAGGCGGTGCTGCTGAAGGGCACCCGCCCGGAATGGATCCTGAAAGCGGTCAGCGATGAACACTGCACCATCGTCTGGCTGCTGGTACCGTGGGCGCAGGACATCCTGGACGCGATCGACCGGGGCGATGTCCGGCTGGCGGACTACCAGCTCGGCCAGTGGCGGCTGATGCACATCGGTGCGCAGCCGGTGCCGCCGTCCCTGATCAAGCGCTGGCTCAGCATCTTCCCGCACCATCAGTACGATACCAACTATGGCCTGTCCGAATCCATCGGCCCCGGCTGCGTG
>CACXEB010000005.1 GCA_902766515.1 uncultured Eubacteriales bacterium | reverse complement strand
TACGCAGCCGGTCCGGTGATCGCGGCCACCTTCTCCCCGCTGCTGCAGTATGAGATGGGCCGCCTGGTGGCCAATGACGGCCTGTGGACCGGCTATCAGGTCTGGTTTGCGCCGGGCATGAACCTGCACCGCACCCCCTACAACGGCCGCAATATCTGCTATTACGCGGAAGACCCGGTCCTGACCGGCAATACCGGCGCCTATGTGCATCAGGCGCTCAACAAGTACGGCATGGTGACCAGCGTCAAGCACTTCGCCTTCAACGACCAGGAGACCAACCGCGACGGCCTCGCCGTGTTCCTGAACGAGCAGGCCGCCCGCGAGAACGAGCTGCGCGGCTTCCAGATCGGCATCCGCGACGGCGGCATCAAGGGCCTGATGAGCGCCTTCAACCGCATCGGTTGCACGCACGTCGGCGCTTCCAAGAACCTGATGATCAACATCCTGCGCAGGGAATGGGCCTGGAACGGGTTCCTGATGACGGACTCCGTTAAATCCGCCGCCTACTTCCTCCCGCGGGAAAACGCGGCTGCCGGGAACGACCAGATGCTGGGCGCCTCCAACAACGCCAAGATGTGGAACCTGACGGTAGACAGCGTGTCCAAAGATATCGTCCTGCAGTCCAACATCCGCGACAGCTTCCACCGCAAGCTCTATACCCACGTCAACAGCGCCCTGATGAACGGCATCAAGGCCGACACGGCCGCTGCCGGCGCTATCCCGCTGTGGGTGCTGATCCTGGAGATCCTCATGTGTGTCGGTTACACCGGATTCTTGGTCTTCCTCATCCTGTATCTGATCCAGGAGCGGAAGGAAAGGAGGGCGTAAGCCATGAAGAACAAGCAGACTACCAGAGAGATCACGACCGGCTTTGCGGTCGCCGCGCTGACTGTGCTGGCGCTCATCCTGTTTGGACTGGGCTTTTCGACCGGATACTATCCCTACGGGCAGATGAATTCCGTGATCGTGACCATCTGCTTCGGCGGCGCCCTGCTGATCGAATGCTGCGCGCTCGTCTGCCTCAAAAAGTTCCCGAAGGCCTTCTGGCCGAAACTCCTGACCTTCCTGGTGACGGCCGGGCTGGCCTTCGGCGCGCTGACCCTGCTGGGCGACCGCGTGGAGGGCATCGGCATCTGCATCCTGACCGATTATGACTCCGGCCACGGTGGCGAAGAGGCGATCTACTTCTCCCTGGGCAGCATTCTGGCAGCCCTGGCCGCCATGGTCTTCAACATCATCGGCGCTTTCGGCAAGGACCCATCGGAAGCGAAGCTGACCCGCGGCAAAAAGGCCGGTATCCTGGGCGCCTGCGCGATCGCGCTGGTTGGCATCCTGGTCCCCTCCCTGATCCTGGGCGGCGTGTTCAATGCAAAGACTGCCCCCGGAGCATCAAAGGCCGGTACCGGCGCGGCAAACACGGCCGCAGCGGGCATGGCAGGAAACTACAAGGTCACCATCTCCGGTGCGGAGGGCAACCTGGATATCATGCCCGGTTATCAGTTCCAGTGCGCTGACCTGACCGGCCTGATGAACTATGATACCCGTTTGAACCTGGGCCTGGAACTGACCCTGAACCCCGACGGCACGTATGGTCTGTACAGCGACGCTTTCTGCTTTGAAGCCGGCAAGCGTGCCGTGATCGGCGATGACACCGGCCTGGGCATGATCTCCACCATGAAGGCCGAGGGCACCTATACTGTCAATGAAGACGGTACCGTGACCACTTCCAAACCGACCCACGCGGTCTTTACCCTGCAGCTGGACACCTACTCCAGTCAGATGCGCAGCCCCGCCAAGTACCGGATCGGCGATACGGAAGCCGCGGACGGCACCTACGATTCCGCCGACCATCCTGTCATCCTGGACAGCGTCCCCGCCACCGTCTGGACGGTCGCTGACGGCAGGATCACCGGATACAGGAAGGACACCAATGTCGTCGGCACCTACACCGTGATCATCAGCGGCGCGGAGGGCAACCTGGACATCATGCCCGATTATCAGCTCCAGTGCGCCGACCTGAGCGGCCTCCTGAAATACGATACCCGCCTGACCCTCGCGCTGGAACTAACCCTGAACCCGGACAAGACCTATGCGCTGACCAGCGACGCCTACTGCGTCGAAGCCGGCAAGCGCGCCGTGATCGGCGACGACACCGGCCTGGGCATGGTCTCTGTGATGAAGGCGGAGGGCACCTACACCGTCAGCGAGGACGGCACCGTCGCCACCTCCATCCCCACCCACGCAGTCTTCACCCTGCAACTGGATACCTATTCCAGCCAGATGCGCAGTCCGGCCAAGTACCAGATCGGCGACGCGGAGATGGCGGACGGCACCTATGATTCCGCCAACTATCCCGCCGTGCTGGACGATGTCCCCGCCACTGTCTGGACCATCGCCGACGGCAAAATCACCGGCTACAGGAAGGATACCAACGTCACCGGGACCTACAGCGTCATCCTCTCCGGCGCCGAAGGGAACCTGGACATCCTGCAGGGTGACCAGTTCCAGTGCGGCAAGCTCGACGGCCTGATGAACGTGGATACCCGCCTGACCCTCGCGCTGGAGCTGACCCTGAACCCGGACAACACCTATGCGCTGACCAGCGACGCCTACTGCGTCGAAGCCGGCAAGCGCGCCGTGATCGGCGACGACACCGGCCTGGGCATGATTTCCACCATGAAGGCCGAAGGCACCTATACCGTCAGCGAGGACGGCACCGTCACCACCGCTGCCGCCGATCACGCGGTCTTCACCCTCGCGCTGGATACGTATTCCAGCCAGATGCGCAGCCCCGCGAAATATCAGATCGGTGATACCGAAGCCGCGGACGGCACCTATGATTCCGCAGCGTATCCCGCTGTGCTGGACGTGATCCCCGAGACCGTCTGGACCCTGAAAGGCACCGCGATCGCCGGCTACCAGGTTGTCGTGAAGGAAGAGCCTCCGGAAGCGGAAACAGCCGGACAGCCCACAGAAACACCGGAAGAGCCTTCCCCTGCCATTCCGTCCGCCGTGATCCCCTCCGACGACGGCAGCACATCCATGACCCTGTCCGCTGACGGCACCTATACGTTTGCGTTCGCCGCCTACGGCATCACGGATGCCGGGACCTGGACCTATGAAAACGGCGTGCTGACCCTGACGGACAAGAACGGCAGGCAGTCCGCCGGCGAGGGCGACCCGATCAAGCTGCACTACACCTATTCAGACAGCGACCAGCTGACCGGTGACTACACGATTCCCGCCAGTACCCTCGACTTCAGCGTGGCTGCCGAAACAGCTGTTCCGGCCGCTCTGCTGGCTGAGCCCGCTGTGATCCCCTCCGACGATGGCGGCACGGAGATGACCTTCAACCCCGACGGCACCTACCGCTTCTGGTTTGCGGCCTACTCCATTGAGGACCTGGGCACCTGGACGTATGCGGACGGTATCCTGACCCTGACCGACAAGAACGGCAAGCAGTCCATTGGCGAGGGCGATCCCATCAAGCTGCATTACACCTATTCCGACAGCGACCAGTTGACCGGCGATTACACCATTCCTGCCAGCACTTTTGCCGCACCGGCTGCCAGCACAGAAGAATCAGCGCCTGCCGAAGCACCGGCTGCCGCCGAGGCGGCTCCTGCTGCCATCCTGTCCGAGCCTGCCGTTATCCCCTCCGACGACGGCGGCACGGAGATGACCTTCAACCCGGATGGGACTTACCGCTTCTGGTTCGCGGCCTACTCCATTGAGGACCTGGGCACCTGGACGTATGCGGACGGTATCCTGACCCTGACCG
>CACXEB010000004.1 GCA_902766515.1 uncultured Eubacteriales bacterium | reverse complement strand
GGACACGGCCGCCCTGACGGGCGAGAGCGTGCCCCGCGCCGTCCGCCCCGGCGATCCGGCCCAGAGCGGCTGCATCAACGGCGACGGTCTGCTGCGCATCCGCACGACCCACGAATTCGGCGATTCCACCGCCAGCCGCATCCTGGAGCTGGTGGAAAACGCCTCCAGCCGGAAATCCCGGTCTGAGGCATTCATCACCCGCTTCGCGCGGATCTACACCCCGGCGGTCTGCGCCGGCGCGCTGGCGCTGGCTCTCCTGCCGCCGCTCTTCCGCCTGCTGGCGGGCCTGCCGGCCGACTGGGGCGATTGGGTATACCGGGCGCTGACCTTCCTGGTCATCAGCTGCCCCTGCGCGCTGGTGATTTCCATCCCGCTGAGCTTTTTCGCGGGCCTCGGCGTGGCTTCCCGGCACGGCGTGCTCGTGAAAGGCTCCAATTACCTGGAGGCCCTGGCCGATACCCGGACCGTGGTATTTGACAAGACCGGCACGATGACCTGCGGCGTGTTTGAGGTGGCCGGCATCCACCATGCCGCCCTGGAAGAAAAGCAGATCCTGCGCCTGGCAGCGCTGGCGGAAAGCCAGTCCACCCATCCGATCGCGGCCAGTATCCGCGCCGCGTACCGGGAACCCCTTGATCCTTCCGCCGTCCGTGACATTCACGAGCTGTCCGGCCGCGGCGTCCGCGCCGAGGTGGACGGGCAGACGGTGCTCGCGGGCTCCGACCGGCTCATGCGGGAGGAAGGCATCAGCTTCCTGCCCTGCCATCACGCCGGCACGGTGGTGCACGTCGCCGCCGACGGGCAGTACCTGGGCCATATCCTGATCGCTGACCGGCTGAAGCCCGGCGCGGAGGAAGCCGCCCGCATGCTCCGCTCGCTGGGTGTCGGAAAGACCGTCATGCTGACCGGCGACCGGCCCCAGAGCGCGGAGGAAGTCGCCCGCACCCTGCAGGTGGACGAGCTGTACAGCGAGCTGACCCCGGACCAGAAGGTAGCGCATGTCGAGCGCCTGCTCAGCGATCCCGCGTCCCGCGGCAAGCTGGCCTTCGTCGGCGACGGCATCAATGACGCGCCTGTGCTGTCCCGCGCCGATGTGGGCATCGCCATGGGCGGCTTGGGCAGCGACGCGGCCATTGAGGCAGCGGACGTGGTGCTGATGGACGACGATCCCCGCAAGCTGGCCGTCGCCATCCGGCTGGCCCGGCTGTGCATGCGCGTGGTCCGCGAAAACATCTGGTTTTCGATCGGCGTCAAGCTGCTGTGCCTGGTCCTCGGCGCGCTGGGCGTCGCCAACATGTGGCTGGCGATCTTCGCCGACGTGGGCGTCATGGTGCTGGCCGTGCTGAACGCGGTCCGGATCCTGCTCCACAGGGAGCCGGACGGCGCACCAAACGGAGGTAATGTATGAGCGAACGCTATGATCCCGGCGTGGAGTGCTGCGAAGTCCCGGCCGTCCACAGCGACCTGGTCAGCCGGGTCCGCGCCCTCCTGCCGGACGAAAACCGCATGCAGGACCTGGCGGAGCTGTTCAAGGTGTTCGGCGACACGACGCGCATCCGCATCCTGTTTGTCCTGTTCGAGGCCGAGGTCTGCGTCTGCGACCTGGCCGAAACCCTTGGGATGACCCAGAGCGCCATCTCCCACCAGCTGCGCCTGCTGAAGTCGAGCGGCCTCATCCGCGCCCGCCGCCAGGGCAAAAGCGTCTACTACTCCCTCGCCGACGCCCACGTCCGCACCATCATGTCCCAGGGGTGGGAGCATATCATGGAATAGAAAAACGGTTTTGCAAAGAAATATTTCAGGCCGGCAGCCATCCGCTGCCGGCCTTTGCGTCCCCGTTCAGGAAACAGGCTGTTCCCGGTCCAGGCGCTTTTCTTCTTTTCTTTCTTCTCCGATGCCGAAAACCGCGCCGGGATCGATCCATTGGGGCTCATGATTCCCGTCCAGGCGCCAGAAACGTTTTCCCTCAAATTCATAATTGAACAGCCGCTGGTCATAGGTCAGCCAGATTTCCTGTCCATTCAGCTGCTGCGCCAGAAGCAGCCCGGCTGTTTCCTGCATATGCTCCTGGTCTTCACAGACATATTGGATGATCGGCCGCTTTTTCAGGGACATCGGGATATAATCGTCCCCGTCAAAGCTGTATACGTGCTCCAGATCCCCGAACAGGCTGTCCACCCGGTGGATTTTATTGATCATCTCCTCCTGCGCATTCTGCCTGTCCCGCTCATCGCAGCGCCGCGCAGGCTGCCCGATCAGCATCTGGTCGCCCACATATACCCATGCCGGGATGCGCGCGCCGTTGAGCTGCTCCCGAAGCCCGAAAGCCACCTGGTTGAATCCGAACTGCATGGAAACCACCTCGGGATACGCGGACAGCCAGTATACCACCCATTGATTGACGCACAGCCTGTCCCGCGCCGTCCTGCCGTCCTGATACACATCGAAGGCCTGGGCGGTCGCTTCACGTCCAAGATCCCTCAGCAATAAGCCGCCGCTCTGGCTCAGGACATGGATCTGCCCCACGCTGATCCTGTCAAAATCCAGGTTTCCCTGCTCATCCACCTGAATAAACCGGCAGGAGGTAATCAGGTGATGCTTATTCAGCATGCTGAGCCGGTCATTCAGCTTGGTCTGGGTATAGCGTTTTGTCTGCGTCTCCGATGTAATATACCCGCCCGAATACAAGTCCGTGAGCATGGCCGAAGTGATAAAGCGGAATTTCGCCACATAGCTCAGTATCTCCAGATCAATGATACTGATCGTCCCATTGCTGAGCGCGGCGATCAGGTCATCCGGCCGCGCTTTTTCCGGCCTGTAACGCTTTTGCTGCTTCATCTGTTCGATCATGGCGACCGGACGGACGACGTTTCCGGACGTATGCCTCAGCAGTCCTGCGTCCTTAGCGTTTTTGATCCGTCCATAGCGGTTGTGGTCCCGGCCTTCCACCGTCTTCGGCGCCTGCGTATCCTGACTGTCGTTTTCCATGTTCACCGGTTCAGCTGCTTCAGGACGAACCGGTACTGCGGGCTTGCTGTCTTCGGCTGCCGTCGCTTCCTGCTTCGGTTCTTCCACGGGCTGAACGGCCTTTTCTGCCGGAACGCCTTCAAATTCCCGCCTGACCGCAGCAAACACCTCATTCCAGGCATCCCGGTCCCGGATGATCGTTCCGGTCTTCTCCACCTCATCCGCATCCGGCATCCGGAGGCTGAAGGCATTCTCTCCGATCTGCGCAATACGGATGCCGCTGATGGCAATCCTGTCGATCGTGGTCGCGTTGGCATAATACGCGGCGGCCTCCCCCTCGCCGGCCTTCCGGAACCAGGCCCGTTCAGCTCCCTCCGCCATTTCCTCCTGCGACAGTACGCCCACCTCCTGCTGATCGATCAGCAGCCTGACATTTCTGCGCAGGAAAGCATCCAGCCGGCTGTGGATCGCCCGGACGAACCGCTCCATCGCGGCCCGGTCCCGAAGAAACCCGGCTGCGGTCTGCCATTGCGGGCGTACCAGCGCGGTCAGGTGCTCCCCTTCCGTCACCAGCCTCAGTCCCCACAGCGTCACATGTTCGCAGTACACATCCGCTTTCCGGACATATCCGCTGTTTCCTTCACTGTAGATCGCCACCCGACTGATCATCATGACACCATTCCTCCGTTCATATACAGCGTCTGCCGGTCTTCATCCGTCAACGCGCCCTGCAGACCCTTCATCTCACAGCCAAAGAGAACAAATCCGCCGCGATAGGGAATATCCCGTCCCTGCTCCGGGTGATCCGTCGGCACGACCCGCATCACCCTGTCCAGGAAGTACACCTGCCATTGGGCCTGCTCTGCCGCCTGCGGCGCTTCCGACAGATCCTGCTGCGGCTGGTAATAGCCATCCCGCAGCGGCTGATAGGTATCGGTTTCGAAATCATACAGCTCGCCGCCGCTCCACCGGGCAGTCACCAGCGGATACGCGATCCGCAGGCGATGGGCGTCATGATCCGTAAACATCTTCCGAATGCCCTGATGACTGAGCTTCCGCATTCTTTCCGTCCGGAATTCACCATCCAGCTTCCGGAGGTATCCATCCGTACAGAATACATAATACACGCCCCGCCTCGTCCTGAAAAACTGGATCCGTTCAACCGGCCGTTCGCCATAGCAGGTGGACAGCGGCTTGAGGTGATCATCCAGGAAGGAAACATTCACAAACCATCCTGCGGCGGCATAGGCGCTTCCCGAAGCGCCCTCCAGATAGCACACGGAGGATACATATCCGCCCATATTGGCGGAATGAATCACCCTGGCCTGCGCCGCGTCCAGCTCGTGTACCATCGTGCCGCACGCCACCAGCACCTTCGTCCCGTCCGGGTGGACCGCAATTGCGTTGATCCGGGGAGACCCGACCGTTGCAGCCGCCTCCAGGAGGCGCTCTGTCTGGATTTCGATCTCCGCTGCCAGGGCAGCGATTTCCGGGCCGTCCTCCGCCTCGCGGGGCCATTCCAGGCACGTCTTCAGACGCTGCCGGAACGCTGCAATCTCGGGATCCGGCCGGATCTGATCCCAGCACGGGCTCTTCAGCAGCGGGCGCTTGCTGTCCCGTCCTTTCCGGCTGCGCAGCGCCTGGGCGCTCAGATCCGCCAGCAGGGAGGACAGGAGGTCACAGTTATAGATATGATTGGAGAAGAATCCGGCCAGCCTGTCGCCCGCTTCCCGCCATGTGCCGTCACTGTCCAGCCAGCTGTGGATCAGGTTCCGCATCGGCGCGCTGCGCCAGCAGCTGCACTGGTCCGCGGAAACATCATAGGCGCCGCTGTGCCAGCGCGTGATGTCCTCGTCCTGCGGCGCCTGCCCGCCGATTTCCCGCCAGACCGTGGGGCGGTTATCCGCGCAGTATTCCAGCCGTCCGTCCTGCGCAAAACGGAGCTTCTGCAGATAGACCTTTTCATCCTGAAAAACCCGTTCCCATGTACCTGACTGAACCTTCAGCACAAAGATCCCGTGCGCCGTCGCGGCCGCCAGGCGATCCCCCGCGTCATCCCAGGCCAGGCAAAGCAGGTTCTTTTCCGGCGCCTTCCATCGGCGGCCTGTCATTTTGCCGGTCGCGCTGTCGGTTTCTATAATCACGCCATCCCGGTCGCCGCTCAGCAGCCGGCCTTCGGGCAGAGGGCATATTGCCCGGACGTGGTGATGATGCGCCATGCACGCAAACGAAGCCATGTCCATCCACGCGCCGTTAAAGCTGGACGCGCACAGCTGCTCTCCGTACCAGACGGAAAACTGCGCGCCCCGAAGCTGGCACGCGCGAAGATCCAGGCGATCGAAGCAGCATTGCGCCAGCAGATCCCTTCGGGCGTACCGCAGGATACGCACCAGGTGGGCCACCGCCATGCGGACGGCCTCCCCTTCCTGGTTTCTGAACAGCAAAAGCATTTTCTCGGCGGTGGAAAACGCCGAAGCGTCCCTGCCGCCTGGCTTTTTTCCCGGGAACTGCCAGCCCTTCTGCGGATCGCAGTACGGCAGCGCGCGCTCTTCCCGCATGACGTCCGAAATCAGGCCGATCATGTCATCCGTCATTTCATGCCGAGAAATGAGCAGCGTCCGGGCGTCGTCGCACCGGCCCTGCTTCAGCGTTCTCGACAGATCCAGCGCCATATAGCGCGCAGCAAAGAAGTCCCGGATATCCTGGTGCGGGAAAGTATAGGCAGGCCCTTCCTCCCGGCCCGTTTCTTCCTGGTTCTGGATCCGCGTCATCAGGTTCAGCGCCTGAAAAATGAGGGCTGCGTCCCGGTAATTCCATTCATAGGGCGTATAATACCCGTATTCCACCAACAGGTCCTCGACCCGGCCTCTCTCAAAAAAGCCATAGAAATCGCAGGCTTCCGTGAGGCCGCGCAGCCATTGCAGGACTTCGGATTCCGATACCGTATACCGGTCCTCGGCGTACAGCTTCCATGCAATCAGCGGATAGACAAGCTCGCAGAGGATGAAAGCGGTAATGTTGGATTTTCTGTCTTCATCCTCCGGCTGTACCTCCAGGAATGCGCACAGCTGCGCAGCCACGTAATTATCCAGTATTTTGCCTGTGGTATCCGGCTTTTCGTGCAGGTAGGACGCCAGCCCGGCCATATGCCGGTACCGGGCGAAATACGGCTCCGTCTTCACGAAGATCGTCAGCCGCAGCGGATTCCGGAGCAGCAGCAGCAAGCGCTCATCAATCCCTGAGCAGTCGATTTCCTTATCATTCAGGTACTGCCGGACATTGGCTTCGCGCGGGGCTTCCGTCCTGAAGAACTCAAACGCTTCCAGTGCGTTCCGCGCCTGCGCCGTCACGTTCCGCGTGGAGACGATCATATCCGTCGACCGCCATTCCTCGGCCATCATCCGGATTTCCTTCATGGCTTTCTGCGTCAGCGCCCCTGACAGCTCATTCATGCCATCCAGCAGCAGCGTCAGGCGGAAACCCTCCCCGGTGTCCCTGGCGCCGACACTCCGGATATACTTCCAGAAAGCGTCGTCCAGGTTGCCGATTCTTTCGTAGATATACTCCTCAATATGGTTGAGCTGTCTGCTGCCGGGCAGCGCGTCAAACCGGACCTCTGACAGGCGGACACAGATGACCGGCTGTTTTTCCAGCAATGCTTCCCCATACTGCAGCAGGCTTGTCGTTTTGCCAAGGCCGCCGACGCCCGAAATGACAATCCGGGCCGCATGGTCAGCGGGAATCAGCTCCTCCAGTCTGTGCGGTTTCTTTTGCGGACCCGCATCCGCGTCCGTGACATCCTCCCGCCAGTCGTCGCGCACAAAGCGCGGCGCCAGCAGGGCATTGTATTCCTGGCCTGTCCAGTTCTGATTCAGCCGCTTTTTCACGATCTCAAAGCCTGTCCTCAGGCGGTTCCGGGGACGCGCCTCGTACTTGGGAGCGGGCATCGGCCCCGTTTCCCCGCTCTTCAGGTATTCGCGCAGCGCGATGAACTCATCCGTTTCCACCACCTGCCGGCACAGGGACGCCAGATCCTCCTCGGTGCGGGCTGTTTTGCCAAAGCCGGGCACCGTCAGGCCGGCAAAGTAAAAGCTGTACCGCGTATCCATCCACGGACACGACTCGTCCAGGATGACGCACACCGCGCTGCGTCCGCATACGTCCACCGCGTAGCGGAACTCATTGCCGCAATAGGGGCTTTGATGATACGCATTTGAGTACAGCATCAGGAAGACAGAACACTCACGGATGCCTGCCGCAATTTCTTCGGTGAATTCCTCCATCGGCCTGAGCTTGTTCACATCCTGCCAGATATCCCAGCCCAGTTCCGTCAGGATCCGTCCGATCGCCAGGCCCCTTTCCTGATCCCGATGGGCATAGGATATAAATACATCTGCCACGCTTCCACCTCCATATGCTTTTTTAAAATGCCAGGACCCCGGTTCAACAAATCAATTATAGTGAATCCGTTTTCAGATGTCAACACGCCGCAAAAAAGCTTTTCATAAACGGCCGTTCATGGTATAATCAATTGACAGTACAGATCCTGATCCGTTGGAAAAGGAGTGTTGCATCCATGAAATGGGCCCGGAAAAAGCTCACCCGGCTGCAGGCCTGGCAGTTGGGAGCCGGTTCGCCGCAGGAACAGGCATTGATCGGCAAAGGCCTGATCGTCCGCCGCGCGGACGGCCGCTATGAACTGTTTTCACTGGAAGCGGCAGGCAATGACAGCGGCCAGATCGCCGAAGCCGGCGATTATTTCAAGACAGACGCTACGGGTCATCCCTACCCGAACAGCCGGTCCGTCTTTGAACAAACGCACCGGCACGTGGAAGGCGACTGGTATGAGCAGATCACCCATCCGGTCCGGATCTGGATGAAAGGCGATCCCGTCTGTGAGGAGACCGAGTGGCTGGTCCGGACCGGCAAGCTGACCCTGCACCCGGAAGACCCCCGGCATTATTATTCCGCCCGGCTGTGGGGCACAGCGGAAACCGCCCCTGACACAGCCGTGCTCGTCTTTTACAAGGTGGAGCGGTCGCCGGACGGCAAGCTGTCCGCCATCGACTTCAATTTTGTCGTGGAAAGCGAGTTTCTCCGGACCTATACCCTGCT
>CACXEB010000003.1 GCA_902766515.1 uncultured Eubacteriales bacterium | reverse complement strand
TATGCGTCGCTGATTTGCGCTATTCTGTCCTTGCCGCTGAGAGATGCGGCCAGAATAAAACGCAAGGAGCGATGAAGAATGAATCCCAATTTTCTGCTGAATATGCCCAAGCTGCCCGCCCTGATGGCCGAGGATTGCAACGTTCCCGCTCTGCGCGATCTCCGCGTCCATGAAATCCGCCGTCCTTCCCATATCCGCGCCCTGCTGCGGCGGATCGCCCGGCGGTAAGGAGGCGCAGCCATGACCGAACTGGAAAAGCTGGAGGCCGGGCTGGAGTATTCCTTCTGGGATCAGGAGGTCAACGCCCGCAAACAGCATGCCATGGCGGAAACCGCCAGGCTCAACGCCATCGATCCCCGGGACGAGGACGCCATCGCCGCGCAGCTGAAGCGCTTGTTCGGCTCCTGCGGAGAGGATCCCTGGACAGGGCCCGGCTTCCATTGCGATTACGGCCTCAATATTCACGCGGGCGACCGTTTTCTGGCAAACTACAACGTGACCATCCTGGATATCGCCCCGGTGCGCATGGGTAACGATGTGATGATCGGCCCCGGAACCTGCATCATCACCGTCAATCATCCCCTGTCGCCCCAGGGACGACGAAATCACCTGGGCATCGCCAAGCCCGTGACCATCGGCAACGACGTATGGATCGGGGCCAATTGCATCGTTTTGCCCGGCGTGACCATCGGCAATAACGTGGTGGTGGCCGCGGGCGCGGTGGTCACCCGGGACGTGCACGATAACTGCGTGGTGGGCGGCGTGCCTGCCCGCGTCCTCAAGGAGATCGAAAACGACACAGACGACTGAAGAAGGAGGCTTGCCCATGTCCATTGACCTGAACCGCATGCCCAAGCTGGGCTTCGGCCTGATGCGCCTGCCCGAAACCGCGGGCCAGATCGACCTGCCCGCCGTCTGCCGCATGGTGGACGCTTATATGGCGGCGGGGCTCAACTATTTTGACACCGCCTATGTGTATCATGGGGGCAATTCCGAAAAGGCGGTCAAGGAAGCCCTGGTCGCCCGGTATCCCCGGGAAAGCTTCATGGTGGCCACCAAGCTGCCCGCCTGGTGTATGCGGGAGGAGGCCGACCGGGACCGCATCTTCAATGAGCAGTTGGAGCGCTGCGGCTTGGAGTATTTTGACTTCTATCTGCTGCATTCTGTGGAGGACGGGGGCAACGGCGATACCTACGAGCGGCTGCATTGCTGGGATTGGGCCCTGCAAAAGCAGGCCGAGGGCAAAATCCGGCACTTCGGCTTCAGCTTCCATGGCAGCCCGGAATATCTGGAAAAGACCCTGGACGCCCATCCCGAGGTGGAATTTGTGCAGATCCAGCTGAATTACGCTGACTGGGAGAACCCCGTGGTACAGTCCGGCAGGCTCTATGAGATCCTGCGGGCGCGGAACATCCCCATGGTGATCATGGAGCCCGTGAAGGGCGGCACCCTGGCAAATCTGCGTCCCGACCTGGCGGAGAAATTCAAGGCTGCGCGGCCCCAAAGCTCTGCCGCCTCCTGGGCCCTGCGGTTCGTGGGCAGCCTGCCCGGGGTGATGACCATCCTGTCCGGCATGAGCAGCCCGGAGCAGATGGCGGACAACATCGGCACCTTCACCCATTTTGAACCCCTCACCGAGGCGGAAAAAGCCCTGGTGGAGGAGGTCAAAACCGCCATGCTGGACGTGCCCCAGATCGGCTGCACCGCCTGCCGCTATTGCACCGACGGCTGTCCCATGAACATCGCCATCCCCGATGTATTCCGGGCCGTCAACACCATGATGCTTTATAATGAGGAATTCCGCCCCAAGACCTTCTATAACGGCGTGATCGGTCAGGGGCATGGCCGGGCGGCGGACTGCATCGGCTGCGGCCAGTGCGAGGGCGTGTGCCCCCAGCATTTGCCCATCATCGACCTGCTCCGGGAGGCCAGCGCGAAGCTGGATAAGTAAATGATCCATACTCAGGACGACATCGCCCGCCTGATTGATCAGGTGGGCATCCTGCCTTTCTTTGCCAACAGCGTGCCCGGCTGGTCGGTGGAAGAGAACATTGACCCGGCCTGCTGGTTCACATCCCAGCCCGGCCCCTGGGAATGGAAGGGGCCGCTGGCGGCGGAAAAGGTCTGCGTGTACGGCAAGTTCATC
>CACXEB010000002.1 GCA_902766515.1 uncultured Eubacteriales bacterium | reverse complement strand
GGTTTCCAGCTGGCTGGGCATGCGCGGCACCTACTGGGCGCTGCTGCTGCCCGGCGCCATCAGCGCGTACAACATGATGATCGTCAAGAACTTCTTCCAGGGCATCCCGCAGGAATTGGAGGAGAGCGCGCAGCTGGACGGCTGCAACGACCTGTCCACGCTGATCCGCATCGTGCTGCCGCTGAGCCTGCCCGTGCTGGCCACCTTCGGCCTGTTCTACGCCGTGGGCCACTGGAACGCCTACTTCGGCGCCATGATCTACCTGACCGACGACAAGATGTACCCCCTGCAGCTGATCCTGCGCAACATCATCGTGACGGCGGAGGCCGCCGCGGGCGATATGAGCCTGATGGACCCCAACTTTGTGGAGCCCCCCAAGGAATCCATCAAGATGGCCGTCATCGTGGTGGCCACCGTGCCCATCATGTGCGTGTATCCCTTCCTGCAGAAGTACTTCGTGAAGGGCGTGATGGTGGGAGCGCTCAAGGGCTAAAACGATTCAACGAAAAGGATAATGCTCTCGAAATGAATAATTAATAATGAACAATGAATAGTCAACAGGGTCGTGGGCGTCCGTGTTTCCACTATATATCATTATTCATTCTTCATTCTTCATTATTCATTGATCATCTTCGGTTATCGGCGGCTACGGCCGCTTCGTAACAAAATAAAAAGGAGGACATACCCATGAAGAAACTCGCTGCTCTGTTTCTGGCGTTGATCATGTGCTTCGGCCTGATGAACTTCGCCGCCGCCGAGGACGACATCACCCTCGACGTACTGCTGCCCGACTTCTATTCCGATTCCGAATGGCAGACCCTGGAAGACGGCAACCCCGTGCTGCAGGCCATCTATGAGGCCACCGGCGTGAAGCTGAACATCCGCTGGTCCCCCAACTCCGGCTACGGCGACACCACCACCCTGACCATGGGCGACCCCAAGAACATGCCTGAAGTCATGGTCATGCAGGGTCCTCGCGACGCCATCACCATCGACTCCGCCCGTGCCGGCGCTTTCTGGGATCTGACCGATTACATCGCCGACGCTGAGAACTATCCCAACCTGGCCGCCGGTCAGCAGACCGTTTATGACAACACCGCCATCGACGGCCGCGTATACGGCATCTACCGCGCCCGTCCCTATGCCCGCGCCGGTATCTACTACCGCAACGACTACGCCAAGAAGGCCGGCTTCGACAAGGTTCCCACTACCGTGCAGGAATTCAAGGATATGTGCCTGGCCATGGCCGGTCTGGGTGAAGCCTACGTGATCAACATGTGCAAATACGTGGACGGCACCATCGGCATCATGACCGTCATGAACGGCGCTCCCTATCAGTACGGCGTGGACGCCGAGGGCAAGCTGTATCCCGCCTTCGAGGACGCGAAGTTCCAGGAAGGCCTGGACTTCCTGCGCGAGCTCTATGAAAAGGGCGGCATCGACCCCAACTTCATGACCATCGAATCCGGCAACTGGAACGATCCCGAGCGCGCCACCCCGCCCAAGGCCCTCATGCGCCTGGACTGCCTGGACAACGGCTACCGTTATCAGGAATGGCTGCAGGAGAACGCCGGCGCCTCCAACGTGCCCGGTGAAGAGATCGTCACCCTGCTCTCCGCCCTGAAGGCGGACGACGGCAGCATCCAGATCTGGCCCCAGAACATCGGCGCTTCCGGCGAAATCGTGATCACCAAGACCGTGACCGAAGACAAGCTGCCCCGCGTGCTCAAGTTCCTGGATTGGTGCAACAGCGCCGAAGGCCAGACCCTGCTGAACTGCGGCGTCGAAGGCGTGACCTACTGGATCCATGCCGACGGCTATCGCTACACCTATCCCGAGGGTGAAGAGACCAACAGCGCCACCTACGCCACCAAGACCAACATCGTGCAGCACAGCCTGAACCAGCTGGGCATGAACGTGAACGGCGACCTGACCCCCAAGACCGCTCAGAACCTGCTGCGTACCTGGTACAACCAGAACCTGATCGACAACGCGCAGTACGTGATCGCCAATCCCTGCCTGACCCTGGACAGCGAAACCAACACCCTGATGGGCACCACCCTGGCCACTGACGTGGAAGACGCTCAGGTGCAGTACATCGCCGGCAAGATCGACCTGGCCGGCCTGCAGGCTGCCTATGCCAACTGGCATGACGC
>CACXEB010000001.1 GCA_902766515.1 uncultured Eubacteriales bacterium | reverse complement strand
TGATCTTGAAGAAGATGTTCATGGCGCCGACTTCCTCAATGTACTTGCGCTCGACGCCATCCAGCCACAGCACCTGGCTGTAGCCGTCGTCATGGGCCTTCACCTGGGCGATCAGGCTGGCCGCGTAGTTGCCGCCGGTCTTGGCGAAGCCGATGCCGCCGCGGACCGCGCGGACGTATTCATCCTCGATCCAGATGCCGACCGGGTTGAGGCCGCTGGCATAGTAGGCGCCCGAGGGGGAGAGGATGACGATGAATAGGTAGGTCTTGCTGGGGGCGACGCCCAGGAATTCATCCGTCGCGATGATGAAGGGACGGACATACAGCGAGGTGCCGGGATCGGTCGGGATCCAGCCCTCATCCACCTTGACGACCGCCTTGATCGCCTGGACAAAATCCTCCTCCGGGATGCGCGGGATGCAGAGGCGGTCATTGGAAGCGTTGGCGCGCTTCGCGTTCATGTCCGGACGGAACAGGTAGGCCTTGCCGTCCACACCCTTGTAGGCCTTCAGGCCTTCGAACATGGTCTGGCCATAGTGGAAGACCATGGCGCTGGGCTCCAGGGAAATGGGCTGATAGGGAACGATGCGCGCGTCATGCCAGCCCTGGCCTTCGGTGTAGTTCATCACGAACATATGGTCGGTGAAGATCTTGCCAAAGCCGAGCGCCTGGCCGGGAGCGGGCTTCTGCTTGGGCTGCGCTGTACGCTCGATACGGATGTTCAGCATGGGTGGTTCCTCCTTTAATCATATTCAATACATGGAAATTCAGGCTGTTATTGGATGGCGATCCAGATGGCAGGGCGTACGCCGGTGGTATCAAAATCCACGCAGAGATAGCAGGTGCTCCCGTCGAAATACACTGCGTCTGACAGGCTGGATTCTTCGTTTGTACGCAACCACCATTTGCAGGTGCCGTCCGGCCAGATGCTGGTCCCCAGGCGTTTGGCAAATTCGGTCGGTATTCCCTTCCGTTCCTCGGCGTCGGGTAGGTACCGGACGGCCTCCTCCTTGCTGAGCAGGAAAACCTTGTCGGTGATGCCCTGGCCGGTTTCTGTGGGCAGGATCCGCTGCTGCTCCTCCGCGCTGAACGCCAGATCCAAAAAAGTGCTGTTCAGCCATTTTCGCAGTGTACATTTCTCCCACGTGACCAGCTTCCAGTTGGTGTGATACTGTTTATTCAGCAGGACGGAGCTGCTCAGCAGCAGGGCGCGGTCATCGGCCACATCCATCACGATCCACTCTACAGGCAGTTTATCAGCGCCGCTTTTCTGCTGCATGTAGTTTCCGAAAAACACGCGGCCGCCCACATAGAGGGAGGCATCCTCCGCCGCGGAGGCGGCGGGAAGGATCAGCAGGCAGAGGAGCAGGGCCAGCCGGTTACGCACAACATTCACAGGTCGGCCTCGTACATGACGCCCAGCTGAAGGGCTTCGACGTTCTTTTCCAACAGGTCGGCGTGCCGCGCGGAAACGACCTTCTGCATGGCGGGACGGATCATGTCGTCCGGAATGATCTGCGTATGGGCAATCACATGGCCCATCAGGATCATGTTGGCGAGGGTCTCATAGCCCTTCTCATTGGAGATGGCGGTCGCCGGGATCGGGAACACCCGGACATCGTCCCGCGCTACGGGGCGCTTGACCAGCGAGCTGTCCACAAAGATGCAGCCGCCCGCCGGCACCTCGTGCTCATACTTTTCCAGGGAGGGCAGGTTCATGGCGATCAGGATGTCAGGATGGCTCACGATGGGCGAACCGACCTGCGTATCGCTCAGGATGACCGAGCAGTTGGCGGTGCCGCCGCGCATTTCCGGACCGTAGGAGGGCAGCCAGGACACGTTGCGCCCCTGCAGCAGGCCTGCGTAGGCGAGGAATTTGCCGGCGAACAGAATGCCCTGGCCGCCGAAACCAGCAATCAGTACCTGTGTCGTGCTCATTTGCCCGCCTCCTCGCTGAACTTGTCCTTGTACACGCCGAGCGGATAGTAGGGGATCATGTTTTGCTCCGCCCATTCCAGCGCTGCCTGCGGGGTCTTGCCCCAGTTGGTCGGGCAGGTGGAAATGACCTCGATCAGGGAGAAGCCCTTGCCCTCGACCTGGTTGCGGAAAGCCTTTTCGATGGCCTTCTTCGCGTTGCGGACGTTCTTCACGCTGTTGACCGCCACGCGCTCGATATAGCCCGCGCCGTCCAGGGTGGACAGCAGCTCGCAGATCCGCACCGGATAGCCGACGGTGTTTACGTCGCGGCCGTAGGGGCTGGTCTGGGTCACCTGGCCAGGCAGGGAGGTCGGCGCCATCTGGCCGCCGGTCATGCCGTAAATGGCGTTGTTGACGAAGATGATGGTGATGTTCTCACCGCGCGCCGCGGAATGAACGGTTTCCGCCGTGCCGATGGACGCGAGGTCGCCGTCGCCCTGGTAGGTCAAGATGATCTTCGAGGGATCGGCGCGCTTGAGGCCGGTCGCGACAGCCGGGGCGCGGCCGTGCGCCGCCTGGACCATATCGCAGTTGAAGTAATTGTACGTGAACACGGAGCAGCCGACCGAAGCGACGCCAATGGTACGGCCGGCGATATCCAGGCTGTCCATCGCTTCCGCCACCAGGCGGTGAATGATGCCGTGGGTGCAGCCGGGGCAGTAGTGCAGCGGCGCGTCCGTCAGGGCTTTCGGCTTTTCAAACACGATCATGCCCGTTTACCTCCTTCGTTGGCTTTGACAATGGCCGCCACGACCTCTTCGGGCGTGGGGATCATGCCGCCCGTCCGGCAGCAGAGGCTGACCGGCCTGCGGCACTCGATGGACAGGCGCACGTCCTCGATCATCTGGCCCATGTTGAGCTCGACCGAAACGAAGGATGTACAGGTGTCCGCCGCGGCCTTGAGGGCCTTTTCGGGGAACGGCCAGAGGGTGATCGGCCGGATCATGCCCGCCTTGATGCCCATCGCGCGGGCGGTATCCACCGCGTTCTGGCTGACGCGGGCAGCGATGCCGAAGGCGACGACGCAGATCTCAGCGTCTTCCATCCTGTAGCTTTCGCTCATCTGCTCCTGCTCGCGGACGATGTCATACCGTTCGAAGCGGATCTGGTTCCAGGCTTCCAGCTCGTGGGGTGCGAGCGCCAGGGAGTTGATGATGTTGGGCTTGCGCTTGCCCTCGGTGCCGGTCAGGGCCCAGGGCTTTTCCACGGGTTCTGCCTTCAGCTCCGGCAGGACCACGGGCTCCATCATCTGTCCCATGGTGCCGTCGGCCAGCAGCATGCAGGGGATGCGGTACTTCTCGCTCAGGTCAAAGCCCTTGAAGACGAGATCGGCCATCTCCTGCACGGAGGAAGGCGCGAGCACCAGCAGGTGGTAGTCGCCGTGTCCGCCGCCGCGCGTGGCCTGGAAATAGTCGGACTGGGAGGGCTGGATGCCGCCCAGGCCGGGGCCGCCGCGCTGCACGTTGACGATCAGGCCGGGCAGGTCGCAGCCGGCCATGTAGGAAATGCCTTCGCTCTTCAGGCTGATTCCGGGGCTGGAGGAGGAGGTCATGGCGCGCTTGCCGGCGGCCGCGGCGCCGATCACCATGTTGATGGCGGCAATCTCGCTTTCCGCCTGCAGGAACACGCCGCCGATCTTCGGCATCCGCTTGGCCATATAGGCGGCCACTTCGGTCTGGGGGGTGATGGGGTAGCCGAAGTAATGCCGGCAGCCGGCCATGATGGCGGCTTCGGCCAGCGCTTCGTTGCCCTTCATCAGGATCTTTTCAGCCATGTCGTTCACCTCACTTTTCGACGGTTATGACGCAGTCGGGGCACATCGTCGCGCAGAAAGCACAGGCGATGCATTTGGACTGGTCGGTCATCTGCGCGGGATGATGGCCCTTGGCATTGATCTCATCCCGGCTGAGCTCCAGGATCCCCTTCGGGCATGCCGCGATGCAGAGCCCGCAGCCCTTGCACAGATCCTTGTCAAACGTTACTTTTGCCATTTTAGAACTCCTTCTTCACCAGATGGTTTTTTGAAGTGTCATGGGAAAAATCTCTCCAATATCCTGAGGCAGGTCCCGGGCAAGGACGCTCCGGACCGCCGTGAAGAGCAGGGGGAGGCCGCTCAGGGCCGACAGCTCGCGGACGCTGGGCAGCGCGGACAGGATCGTGTCCGGCGTCGTCTCGCGACCGAGGTTGGTGTTGTGGACGATCCCCGTGAAGGGCAGCCCGCAGGCCTGCTCGATCTCGCGCAGGATCGTGAGGGCGCTGCGCGCATCGCGCGTCAGCGGGCGGGAACGGTTGAAGACAAACAGCATGTCAAAGTTGTTTTCCCGGGCGATGGCGGGCATGTACCGTCCCAGCGCCAGCGCGCCGCGGTCGTCCCCGCCGATATCCATGACCGCGTAGCTGTCCAGGTCCTCCGTCAGCGCGTACATCTCCTGGGGCAGGGCCGGTACATCCACGTTGCTGTTGGCGTAGGCGGAGGCGATCACGCGCACGCCCGCGGCCCGCAGCGCTTCCTCCGAGTCCTTCGCGCGGTAGTAGGGGTTGACGATGTCCAGGTCGCCCAGGGTGACGCGCTTGCCCTCGCGGGCCAGGCGCAGCGCGAAATTGACGGCGATGTTGGTCTTGCCGCTGCCGTAATGCCCGGCGAACAGGGTGATGCGCTTCGGAATCATACATCCTCCAACGGTCGGCGCTGGTTACAGCATGTTGCGCTGGATCTTGCCCGAGGTGGTCTTCGGCAGGGAATTGCGGAAGACGACGATCCGGGGATACTTGTACGGCGCGGTATGGGTCTTGACGTAATCCTGGATCTCCTTCTTGAGCGCGTCAGTCCCTTCCGTGCCCTTGGTCAGCACGATGCTCGCCTTGACGACCTGGCCGCGGATCTCATCCGGCGCGGCGGATACGCCGCATTCCAGCACGTAGGGCAGTTCCATGATGACGTTTTCGATCTCGAAGGGGCCGATGCGGTAGCCGCTGGACTTGAT